>NZ_JBFRKQ010000084.1:0-2744 GCF_041469505.1 Vibrio sp. 10N.286.49.E11 | reverse complement strand
CACCACGAGTACGAGCTAATTGGCCGTGCAACACGCACTGTGTTGGATGAGTACTTCCAAGAGTTCTCTGCGTAATTCGTAGTTGCTAGAAAATATAAGCCCCGTCAAGTCGGGGCTTTTTTATTCGGTTGTTTAGGTCGTGATAATGAATGTAATTTCTGTAAATGCCGTTGAATCTGCCATTTTGGCACTCTTGATGTTGTTGTTTGGTGAGGTAACCAAAAAACACACACCAATATTAAGTAAATATCATATCCCAGGGCCGGTGATTGGTGGGTGCATCGCAGCCTTAATTACTACTTGCTTATATCGCATGGGAATGGAGTTCGAATTTGAACTTCCTTATAAAGAGACGTTGATGCTGATGTTTTTCGCAGGCATTGGTTTAAGCGCAAATATCAAGCAGCTATTCCAAGGTGGACGCTTGTTCGTTGTCTTTCTCGGAATCGCCGTTGTTTATATTATTTTTCAGGACGCTATTGGTGTCGCTGCAGCCTCGTTCTTAGGGCTGGATCCTAAGCTAGGACTGATGACGGGCTCTATCACCCTATCAGGTGGGCATGGTACAGGTGCTGCATGGGCGTCGATGTTTCATGACCATTTTGGTGTCGATAATGCACTCGAAATCGCGATGGCCTGTGCCACTTTTGGTCTTGTGATTGGCGGTATTATCGGAGCGCCTTTAGGCACGTATTTGGTTGAAAAAAATCAACTTTCAACACCGAACGTACATGCAGCAGATGTGGAACACAAAAAGGCCCATCACATGCCGACTAAGGGCAATGTACTACATGGCATCGGAAGCGTTGTTCTTTTAGCATGCTGTGTTGAGCTCAGCCAAATGCTACATAGTTTAGTGCTTGTGCTCGATGTGCATTGGCTGAACATGGTGCCAAATTTCGTCTATGCGTTATTTGTTGGTGCACTATTCTCAACACTATTTAGCGAGAGCAAACCTGCCAAGATTGCGATGGTCGAAGTGGCACGTTTAAGCTCAATTGCCCTAAGTGTCTTCTTATCTATGGCATTGCTTGAAATCAAACTTTGGCAGCTGTTTGATATGGCGTTGTCGCTGGTGGTTATCCTAACGATTCAAACATTGTTTACTATTGTGTTTGTTACGTCCGTTACCTATAAGCTACTCGGTAAAAATTATGATGCCGCGGTGATGGCAAGTGGTCATGCGGGCTTTGGTTTGGGTGCGACACCGACAGCCATGCTCAATATGAATGGTATCACGGGTTACTACGGCCCATCGCCACAAGCGTATTTTATCGTGCCGTTAATTGGTGCGTTCTTTATCGATCTCTCAAACCTAATCGTTATAGAGACATTCTTACATTTCATGTCTTGATGGATCTTCCCCATCAAAGGGGATTACCAAAGTTCAGTACTTTGACTTTAAAATTTACTCAAGACATCAAAAACTATATTCAGAAGAGGAGTGACGGTTTGAAAGGTGTAATTGTAGTGGTCAACTGATATTGGCCACGTTCCTAGAGTTTAACCAGAACAATCGTTCTGATTCATTGGGAGTCAAACCACCGTTGTATTGGTGCGGGCGGAGTTGGCAATAATACCCAATAATGTATCGAGTAATTTCTTGTTGTGCCTCTGCAAAGCTCCGATAACCTACTGTAGGTATCCATTCCGTCTTCAAGCTTCTAAAGAAGCGTTCCATTGGTGCATTATCCTAGCAATTTCCTCGTCGAGATAAGCTTTGCTTGATCTGAAAGCGCCACAGTAATTGCCGATAACTTCGGCTTGTATAATGACTGCCTTGATCGCTGTGAAACATGACGCCCTGTGGTTTACCACGAGACTCATAAGCCATGGCAAGAGCCTTACGAGTTAATCGACTATCGGGCGATAATGACATTGCCCAACCAATCGTTTTTCTAGCGAACAGGTCTAAAACTACGGCTAAGTACATCCAACGATAGCCAGTCCAAACATAAGTAACGTCACCAACCCAAACTCTGTTTGGCTCCGTAACTGCAAACTGGCGGCCTAAGAGGTTTGGGATCTCAATATGTTCTTGTGATGCTTTACGATACCTGTGTTTTGGCACTTGGCAGCTCACTAGACCAAGGGCTTTCATGAACTTCGTTGCTCTGTAGCGACTCAGGTTAGTTCCCTGACTCGTTATTATGTCAGCAATGGTTCTCGCTCCCGCAGAACCGTTGCTTGCGGCATGTGCCTCGCTAACTAAACTACGGAGCTTTGCTGTTTCGGCATCAATTTCTACTGGACGTTTTCGCCAGTAGTTATAACTGCTTCGATGAACATTGAACACTTCACATAATATTTTTACGCTGTGGCTCTGCTTGAGTTTCTTGATTATCAAGAATTGTTCAGTGAGTCCGACATCAACAGAGCCGTGGCTTTTTTTAATATTTCATTATGCTCTTCAAGGCGAGCTAACTTCTTTTTTAATTCACGTATTTCAATTTGCTCAGGCGTCATCGGCGATGCTTTAGGTGCTTTCCCCTGACGTTCCTCTTTTAGTTGGCGAACCCACTTATCCATCGTGGACTTCCCAACATTCATAGCTTGAGCAGCCTCTGTCACAGAGTGGTTCTGATCTAGAACCAGTTGTGCCGCTTCTAATTTGAATTCAGCGCTAAATAGTCTTCTTGTACGTTTTGTCATAGTGTCACCTGTTAACTTATGAGGTGATGATATCACCTCTAACTAAGTGACCAAATTCAGCGTACCACTACATGCCCAATAATGAGCACTGG
>NZ_JBFRKQ010000083.1:0-15233 GCF_041469505.1 Vibrio sp. 10N.286.49.E11 | reverse complement strand
TAGGTTCATGGGGCGTTTACGGATTACACTCTACTTAACTGACCACTTCGAAGGTAAACGACTCTTGCTTTGCTATTGCGTGTTTAACAGGGATACCAAGGCGCTGGCAAGTCATCAGAACTTTCAATTTCCTGTCGGCAGGAGCGTGCTCTGACAGAATCACCGAGCTTAGGCACTCTCTATTAAGGTAGAGTTTATTTCCGATCATCTCGTCATCAGGTAATACCCAGCGGTATTCCTTTTCATAACGCCAATTAGAATGCTTAGTTTTGAATATCTCAGCTCCCAGTCTTGATGTTTGTAAACCTCTTAGCGATGCCGGGCGGAACATATTCGGTTCGTCTTCATACTGGACTTCAAAACAGTTGAGATTGGCCTCGCCGTTATAGCAGTTGAGATCATACTCGATACACATGCCTTTAAAGTTGTCACCATACTGCGACCATAGTATTGGGTGGTCGTTCGACTGAGAGAAACACATGATCTTAAAGTTTTGTTGAAGCTCTTTGTTGAATGCGTGGTTAGATTCAAAAGGGTTATTAAAAGTTTTAGCGTAATCAAACCACAACGAACACTCGGAAATAGATTGTATGTTTCTGTCGTGGAGCGATCTGAACTTATAAAGTTTAGGCAACATATCAAACACCTAGTTTACAAAATTGCCTGATGTTAACACTTTAATTTATTTTTAAGGATTGAATGCATAGCATTTGATTGCTTAATCACCAAATTTATTCGTATAACTGTTTGATAGATCAAAATTTAAACACGAAATAGTAGCCTGTTAAAGTGGTTTATTTTGCGTTAGGGCAAAGCTTTCAAGTTGTAACTTTTTACAGAAGATACAACGTAACTTTATTTATGATTGAATTGTCTTGTCAAAGTAGAGGTCGAGTAGGGAAATAGGTGATCAAAATTAAAGCCGAGCTTTAAAAGGACGGCTTTAGTAGTATTGAGCCTACGAGTGAATCAAGTTTAGAAGTGGTACCTTGCACCTAGGTAAGCGGTTTGAGGTGACACATCGATGGATTCAATTTCAACGTTTGCATAGCGGTAACCAATATGGATATCGATGTTGTCTGTTACCATCGCACCAAGCTCAGCACCAACTTGGTAGGCTGCTTCAGACTTAGAGTCTGATACTCCAAAAGCTTTCGCTTCCATATCCATAGAGCCAACACCGGCTAATAAAGATACATACAGATCTAATACGTCACCTTCAACAATAAACTTTGGTTTAATGTTTACGAAGAAAGCATGGCCTTCAATATCCATTAAGTCGTTATAGCTAACTTTTCCGATTTTTCGGTACTCGGCTTCTAGCCCCAGTTTGACGACATCATGTGTATTGAATTCGTAGCCTCCAACCAAGTTATAGCTAAAGTCTGATAGATCAGATGAATCTTCAATGGCGCTGCCACGATATTCTAATTCAGTTTCATTATAAAAGCCGATATCAACACCAGCATAAAAATGACCATGCTCTCTAGGTGAGTTTTCGTTTTCACTAGCAAGCGCCTGCGAGCTGATGCCAAAAAAAGCGGTGAATAGCGATAGGGCGATTGTACTGATTTTCATGTAAAGCCTTCTAAGATAATAAGTTATTCTGTTCCAGAATATGTTAACAAACAAAAGATACTCTAACTAATTGAGAACTAGCCTAAAGATCTGATTTTAAAGACTTGTTGGTAATAGAAGTGTCATTATCGCAGTTATGAGACAAGTTAATATAGTCCAGACAGAGGTTAATAGAATTTATTTTGCACTGTAACTTACGATTAGCCAAGTCGTTTATAGAAGTTCGTTTTGGATGGCAACGCAGTTTGGTAACAATGACCGTTGGGCATCAGAAAATTCAAAGTTAGTGGTTTGAAAAACGAGTACGGATGTTACTGATGACGTTGATAGTTGATTCAATTTGGTGAAGAACAAGCCAACATAGGTAAACAAGACTAGATGATTCGGGAGTTCGCTTGGTCTTTTGGGACCGTTAAATCTAGCGAACAAGAGTAACCAAGTCTTTTCAGTTTATTGGTAGTACGGACAATAGACCGAGAGTTAGTGGAAGCGTTAATCATCTAGGTTCTTTTGGTAAGCAAAATCAGGGTAATAGCTTTTAACACTCAACCAGCAGAGACTCTGGACTAACTTTGGAGAGGCATCCGTAATTAGAAGTCTTAATTAAGTTTGAGCAGACATGTGATAAAGCCATCACGATTTAATCCAATTAACGCGGAGTCAAAGCCAGCCAGTAATTAAATAGATAGATTCATGCGGCGCTGTACGTAAAATTACGCGAGTAACAGGCACTGAAACCCCTCAGATTTCACATACAGTGACTGCGTATTATGTATATTATGTTAAATGGTGTTTGGTATTTATAAGGCAGGTATCTTTGTGCGATGCCCTGCCTCTTATTTATCTACCAAATCGGCGTTCTATTTAACAGTAAGGCTATTTACCATAAAATACCTAATAAACATATTTCCTAATCTTCGATTAAGAATACGTTTATTAGACTTCAAGCATCAATCGATCAATTGCTTCTGTGATCTCTTTGGTTCTTACTGGCTTGGTCACGAAATCATTCATACCAACATCTAAGCACGAACATTTGTCTTCAACTGATGTGTGTGCTGTTAGCGCGACGATTGGTGTTTTGATGTTCGCGTCTCTCATGTATTTGGTTGTGGTTAATCCATCCATTACCGGCATCGACACATCCATTAAAATAATGTCTATCGAGTCGTTGGCTCTTTCCACAAAGCCAATCGCTTCCTCACCATTGCTGGCGATGAAAACTTCGTGGCCTTGTCGCGTTAGGATTAATTTGATCACCATTTGATTGGTTGGGTTGTCTTCGACAACTAACACTGAATAACGGCTTCTTAAATCTCGTGGACAATCATTATCTTCAATGTTGGCCAGATTGTTCGTGACTCTGGTTAGTACTGGCAGCTGTACCTCGAATTTAGAACCTTTTCCTGGTTCACTCTCTACCGATATACGCCCTTGCATCAGCTCAACCAGTCTTTTGGTGATTGCCAAGCCTAAACCTGTGCCGCCAAATCTGCGTGTGATTGTGCTATCAGCTTGCACAAATGGACTGAACAGCGACGAAAGTTGTTGCGAGCTAATGCCAATCCCTGTGTCTTCCACCGTTATATAGAAAGAGCTCTGCTGGTACTTTATAGAAACATGAACATGCCCATGCTCAGTAAACTTAATCGCGTTACCAATCAAGTTAAATAGGATCTGTGCCAAGCGGCTCGGGTCGATGTAATGCAGTTCACCCTCAGGAATATCGCTGGTTATTGTTAGCGGCAAACCTTTATCGTCTGCTGTCTTCTTTTGTTCAGATAATACAAAAGTTACAGTGTCTCTTACGTTGCTCCATTGAGGAGCCAACGAGAAACACCCAGATTCAATCTTAGAAAAATCCAATACGTCACTGATAATTGCCAGCAATAGCTCAGATGATGTGCTCATATTAAGCAGTATAGACTGTTGTTCTTCGTTCAATGATGTGGATTTTAGGGCGTCTATTAGGCCAATTATGGCATTTAGCGGTGTTCTTAATTCATGACTCATCATCGCGAGGAATTCAGACTTGGCCTTGTTGGCTCTTTCTGCGTCTTTTCTTGCTGTGACAAGCTCTGCGGTACGTTCTCGAACGGTTGCTTCAAGCTTTTCTTTGTTCTCAATATCGAAAACAGCACGCTCTATCAACGGTCGAAAACGGTTTAGTGTGGCCTTAGTTTCAATACTAAAGTGCTTGGTATTCGAGTGGATAAAGATGATGACGGATTGTGTTAGTCCGCTATCGATACCAGTAATTAGAACAGAGTTGATTTGATCGAGGATAATGGGATGTAAGGAATTGAATTCACCCAGAGACTTGGGTTCAAAAAGGATGGCGCATTCTCCATTGATCACTCGAGATAACTTGCCACAATCACTCCAATTCATCTGTTCGAAGACTTTGTTATTGCTTAGCAGGGTTTTGAAACTGCCTTCGTTCCCTACCCTTGATACCACGATAAAGTCATCAAACTTAATGTATTTTTTGAGCACGAACTCGAGACTGGAGAATATCTCAGATATGTTACTTGCCTTACTGATCGCAGAGATGGTTGATAAGATCACCCTGTTCTCTTCAGCCAGCTTTCGCTCACGGGCTTTTAGTTTTTGCAGTTCAATACGTGCTTCTTGCAGCGCTTCTTGACCTTCAGAACCCATTACTTTTTCAACCTATAAAACGTTGCAGACGATACCATTAAATTCCCGTGTGCATTCTCGCCACCATAGAGCCTGCCTTGTTCACCAAACGTAAATGGACATATGTATGGGAGCCCATTAAGTGCTTGATTTATTTGGTCACAAACATCATCCATATCTTGTTTAAGGTTCAACATTGGACCGGCACAAAAGATATTGATCGCCCCTAGTTTCTCTTCAAGATCCATGTCGTTGTAGTATGAGGAGTGAATGATATTGGCGGCGCGGCTAATCAACTGTTGCTTAGACCCTTGCATCAAGTAGATGGTGTCGCCTTCACTGATGTCTGTGAATAGCTCAATTCCATTGCACTCCGTCTCTCTGATCGAATGAGACAATTTGAAGTATGGGTAATCGTATGAAGAGCCGACTTTCCTGCCTAGTGGGTAGACTGACGACTTTTCGAAGATATAGCCATCATCACTGCCACCTAAGTGGAAATTAGTCCATTCGTTGTAAACGGTAACGGCTGGCCTGTGGTCTATCTCCAACAAAATTCGGTTTCTTACTTTGGTCACGGTGCCTGAATACCGCGTAGGCGTATGACCCGCGCTGAAAGAGGAATAGATGGACTGAGACGCAAACACTACTGTTAAAGACACACCATTTATAGACAGCGACTCTTCGGTGAAGATACTCCAGTTTCCTGAAACCTGATTGTCTGCAGCACTGCCACCAATAATTGGCACTTCAGTACCAAATTTCTTATCGATAGCCGCCATCACCTTTTCTTCGTTACCCGGTGTGGAATGCAGCAAGATAAGATCAGGAATTTCACCTTCTCGGTTGGCGTTTTTGAGTGCTTTGTCTATCGCGCTGAAGGTACTGCGGTCTATGGAGTCGCTGAAATGTTCGATTCCCGTACCATAGGCGTTGATCCCCGAGTCATAAATAATGAGGACGCCAATGACTGGACCAGAATGAAAACCAGTTTCGGTCATAATGCCGTGACAAGTAGTACAGCCATGTATGGGAGTGTTCGGGAGAGCATCTACGAAATACCTCTGCACAGCGAGTGTCGAATACTCTTCTGTGCAGTAGCAAATAAGACAAGCAATATCGTCAGGGTTTTCCACCCCGCTGAGCAACTCATCTACTGCGATTTTATCGTCTAGGGAGTAAGAGACTTTTGATAGAAATTTCATAGATTCTGGGTAACTTTATTAATGCTCTCTTTATAACACTTTAATGCATTGTGTTTCACTGACTTGGTACATATTTCTATCAAAAGACCCGAGGCGTGCCCCAGTTTTATCTCTGTTACTCCTTAGAAATGTTTACAGAATACGTGCTCACCTGTTGTGGAAATGTAACCGTTATTGAGGAGGTCTTATCATTAGTTTGTAACAGCCAATTTGATGGCCCTTTTTCTTCCAGAATTCCGCTTTCATTATAGCTAATGATAAATTTGCCAGTTTTAGATGTTTCGATCGAATACCCTAGGTTATCGCCCGAAATTAAAACATTATGATTATCAATACCAAATTCACAAGGTTTTGAAACTATACAGTTTACTGTTTCGTTATTATCGTATGTTACTGTTCTCCAAGTAAATGCAGCTATTAAAATAACCAACATGACGATAATTTGAACAAGCCTGCCTTTTGTTAGCTTTTGTGCCGCCATTATAATCTTTACTCCTTGTTACAAAGTTCAAAGTTTTTAAATAAAAATCCAATTCCAGACCAAGCGTAAGGTTACTACTCTGTCATTGATTTGTTAATTCAAGTATAGTGTCGCGTTGAAAATGCCACTTTTTTTTAAAATCAGCAAGTGGAAATAAAGCCCTGAATAGGCTGAATTTCCTTTTCTAATTTGGGTGGCATTACGACGTGAGTCGTGTTGGAAGTAAAGTGTAGTAAATAAGAAATTGGAAGCATGCAAATGAGCCAAGAAAAGCAGCTTGAACAAAACTACAACTATACGGTCGTCCGTCAATTTACCCTAGTTACAATTTTGTGGGGTATTGTCGGTATGGGCGTTGGTGTTTTGATTGCCGCTCAATTAGTTTGGCCACAGCTAAACTTTGATACGCCGTGGTTGACGTACAGTCGTTTACGTCCCCTGCATACTAATGCGGTTATTTTTGCGTTCGGTACAAGTGCGCTGTTTGCAACATCATATTATGTTGTACAACGTACCTGTCAGACGCGTCTCTTTGGTGGCCCTCTCGTAGCCTTTACCTTTTGGGGTTGGCAAGCGATTATCCTGTCCGCTGCAATTACTTTACCGTTAGGTTTAACCTCTGGTAAAGAATACGCAGAACTTGAATGGCCAATCGATATTGCTATTACTCTTGTGTGGGTAGCTTATGCGGTCGTGTTCTTCGGAACCATGATTAAACGTAAGACATCGCACATTTACGTAGCAAACTGGTTCTTCGGAGCCTTCATTATCACGGTTGCCGTGTTGCACATCGTTAACAGCCTAGCTGTTCCTGTCTCTGCGTTTAAATCGTACTCGATTTACTCCGGAGCGATCGATGCAATGGTGCAATGGTGGTACGGACACAATGCGGTAGGCTTCCTATTGACAGCTGGTTTCCTAGGTATGATGTACTACTTCGTTCCTAAACAAGCTGGTCGCCCTGTTTACTCTTACCGTTTGTCGATTGTTCACTTCTGGGCTCTCGTGTCTCTGTATATCTGGGCTGGTCCTCACCACCTACACTACACTGCACTTCCTGACTGGACTCAATCTCTAGGTATGGTTATGTCTTTGGTTCTGTTTGCTCCATCTTGGGGTGGCATGATCAACGGTATTATGACTCTATCTGGTGCGTGGCATAAGCTTCGCTACGACCCAATCCTACGTTTCCTAATCGTTTCTCTATCATTCTACGGCATGTCGACTTTCGAAGGCCCAATGATGGCAATTAAAACGGTTAACGCACTATCTCACTACACGGACTGGACTATCGGTCACGTTCACTCTGGTGCGTTAGGTTGGGTTGCAATGGTTTCTATCGGTTCGGTTTACCACTTAGTTCCTAAACTATTTGGTCAAGAGCGTATGTACTCTGTATCCCTAATCAATGTTCACTTCTGGTTAGCAACGATTGGTACGGTTTTCTACATTGTAGCAATGTGGATCTCTGGCGTGATGCAAGGTCTGATGTGGCGTGCAGTTAACTCTGACGGTACATTAACTTACAGCTTCGTTGAATCTGTAGAAGCGTCTTACCCGTTCTACTTTGTACGTTTCTTAGGTGGTTTCATCTTCCTATCTGGTATGTTCTTAATGGCATACAACACGTACAAAACTGTTTCTGCACCTAAAGATAGCCTTAAAGCTATCCCTCAACCGGCTTAAGGAGATTTAGAATGAGCTCAAATTCAAATAATCGCCATGAGTTGGTAGAGAAGAATGTTGGCCTACTAGCGATTCTTATCGTTATTGCTATCAGTTTTGGTGCTTTAGTAGAAATTACCCCACTTATTTTCCAAAAGCAGACTACTGAACCTGTAGAAAATCTACGTGTTTACTCTGCTCTGGAAATGGAAGGTCGTGATATCTACATTCGCGAAGGTTGTAACGTATGTCACAGCCAAATGATTCGTCCTTTCCGCTCTGAAACTGAACGTTACGGTCACTACTCTGTAGCTGGCGAAAGCGTTTGGGAACACCCATTCCTATGGGGTTCTAAGCGTACTGGTCCTGATTTAGCGCGTGTTGGTGATCGTTACTCTGATGAGTGGCACCGCGTTCACCTTATCGACCCTCGCGAACTTGTTCCTGAATCAAACATGCCTGGTTTCCCATGGCTTGCTGAGAATGTACTTGATGGCAAATTGACTAAACAGAAGCTTGAAATCTTCCGTAATCAATTTGGTGTTCCTTACACAGACGAACAAATTGCTAACGCTAAACAAGATGTTGAAGGAAAAACAGAGATGGATGCAATCATCGCTTACCTTCAATCGCTTGGCCACGCAATGAAATAAGGAATAATTATGGACATTATTACATTTCAAAGTGTTTGGACTGTTACTGTTTTTGCTTGTTTCATCGGCATCGTTTGGTGGGCTTTCGGTAAAAATCGTAAGTCGCGCTTCGACGAAGATGCAAACCTAGTGTTCGCTGATGAAGCACCTGCGAAAGATAAAAATCAAGGAGTGACGAAGTAATGAGTACATTCTGGAGTATTTGGGTAACAGTAATCACAATCGGTACATTGATTGGCTGTGCAGCCTTACTTCGTTGGTGTTCCAACGATAAAACAGGTGTAGAAGAAGGTCAGGATATGGGCCATGAATACGATGGTATTCGTGAGCTTAATAACCCGCTACCTAAATGGTGGACATACCTTTTCGTTAGCACAATTGTGTTTGCAGCTGTTTATCTAGCTCTATACCCAGGCCTTGGCAACTTTAAAGGTCTACTAGGTTGGACGAGTTCAAACCAAACAGTTCGTAGCGTAGAAGAGTCTCGCTCTGCAATCGCTGCTGCGCAAGCAAACAAACAGTTAGACGCATACGCGAAAGAGCTTGATGATGCAGACACCTACTTTGGTGAAGCATTCAGAAAGCTAGCTCACGACGAAAATGGTCTACGTTCCGTCCCTGACATTGCATCAGATGCCGATGCAATCAAAGTGGGCCAACGTTTGTTCCTACAAAACTGTTCTCAGTGTCACGGCTCTGATGCACGTGGTCAGAAAGGTTTCCCGAACCTAACTGATGACGCATGGTTATATGGTGGTGAACCACAAGCTATCGTTACTACCATCATGCATGGTCGTGTCGGTCAAATGCCAGGTTGGAAAGACGCTCTTGGCGAAGAAGGCGTAAAAGAAGTAGTTAGCTACACGCTTAGCCTTTCTGGTCGTAGCGTAAACGCACGTGAAGCAGAGGCTGGTAAAGCTCGCTTTGTAGTGTGTGCAGCGTGTCACGGTACTGATGGTAAGGGTAACCCTGCTGTTGGCGCCCCTGACCTGACTGACCGCGACTGGCTATTCGGCGATTCTCGCGCTGATGTGACGGAAACAGTCATGTACGGACGTTCTGGTGTAATGCCGGCTTGGAAGGACATCCTCGGTGAGGATAAGGTTCAGCTCGTCTCTGCCTACGTCTGGAGCCTCAGCAACTCAGATAAAGAGTAACATAATAATAACAGCCCCTTCTTAAGGGGCTGTCTTTCTTTTACAGTTATAACCTTAAGTGTTTGTAAAAATTAGTTTTATTTCATTGTATATATTGAGAATAATAATATGGAACAACCTTGGTATAAGCAGTTTTGGCCGTGGTTTTTGATCTTCCTAACCGTTGGCGTTTCTATGCTAACATTGGTTCGAGTCGCGATACTTACCAACCATTCAGTTAACGTTGTCACTGAAGATTACTATAAAAAAGGTAAAGGTATTAATGTCGACATTTCGAAAGTAAATGTTGCTAAAGAGCTTGGCTTATCAGCTTCAGTTAGCGAGAAAGGTAACTCAGTTATCATTACTCTCGACAAAGGCAAACTAGACCACTTCCCTGCTATTAGCGCAATGTTCGTGCACCGAACGCTGCCTGACCGTGATTTTACTCAGCTACTGACCGCTGATGCGAGAGGCAACTACACGTTGACTCTGGATCATGAAATGCAAGGTCCATGGTTTATCGAGCTTTCTCCGCATGATTCTGAATGGTTAGTGCAAGGTCGCATGAACTTCCCTATTGATACTCCTACTCAACTAACGAACTAAATCTTATGTGTGAATCCTGTTATCACTGCGGTGAAGATGTACCAGCGGAAACGGATTTTAAAGTAGAAATCTTAGGATCGGTGCGACCTATGTGTTGTCCGGGTTGCGAAACCGTAGCCCAGACAATCGTTGATAGCGGTCTGGTCTCTTACTACCAATATCGTACCGCTCCAGCTGAAAAAGCGGATCTCGTGCCAGAGCAACTTCTGGCACTCAGTCATTACGACAACGAAGATGTTCAATTGGAGTTCGTCCGTAACTCTGAAAACACATCTGAAGTGACATTGTCACTAGAAGGTGTCTCTTGTGCTGCTTGTGCTTGGCTTATTGAAAAGCAAGTCTCTTCAAAGTTAGGGGTTGTTAGTATTCGTGTTAATACCACGACTAACCGCGCCCTGCTCAGTTGGGACAACACTCAGACGAAACTGAGCGAGCTGTTGTCTGCAATCCATACCTTAGGCTACAAAGCCGCACCTTTTGAGGCTGATCAACAAGAAGCCGCCTATCATCGATCGATGAAGAATTATCTCTATCGTCTTGGCATTGCTGGTTTAGCAACCATGCAGGTCATGATGCTGGCTGTTGCGCTTTATCTTGAAGTCTTTGGTAACCTTGAGCCCGAATTCAAAAGCTACTTCCGTTGGGTGAGCTTAATCTTTGCAACACCGGTTCTGCTCTACTCTGCATTGCCTTTCTATATCAACGCGTGGCGTAGCCTCAAAGGTCGAACATTGGGTATGGATGTACCTGTGTCGATCGCTCTTTTGTTTGCCTACGTTGCAAGTTTGGTCGCAACGGTGACAGAGAAAGGTGAAGTATTCTTCGAATCTATCTCGATGTTTACCTTCTTCCTACTGCTTGGTCGTTTCCTTGAAATGCGCGCTCGTCGTAAAGCCGCCGCTGCTAGTGGTAACCTGCTTAAGCTCGTTCCTGCTATGGCAACAACGTTAGATGGCGAACAAGTTCCAGTCAAAACCTTAAAAGTTGGCGACCAAATTCGCGTTCTACCGGGTGAGCACATTCCTGCCGATGGCAAAGTATTGTCTGGCAGAGTTCATATCGATGAATCGATGCTGACTGGCGAATCTATCCATGTGGTCAAAAACGAAGGCGATACCGTCTTTGCTGGTACATTGAATGGTGATGAATCATTTGAATTGGAAGTAATGACGTCAAAAGCGGATTCGGTTATTTCCAATATCGTTCGCCTGCAAGACGAAGCGCAATTGTCTAAACCCCGCATTGCAGAAATTGCTGATGTTGTGGCTCGATACTTTGTTGCGGTGATCTTAATCATCTCATTCGGTACTTGGTTTTACTGGCACCAAACACGACCAGAAGACGCTTTCTGGATCATGCTTTCGGTATTGGTCGCAACGTGCCCTTGTGCTCTGTCACTTGCAACACCGACGGCGATTACTTGCTCAACGTCTCGCATGGGTAACTTCGGTATTTTGCTGCGCAAAGGCCACGTATTCGAAACCTTGTGCAAAGTAAATCACTTGATCATCGATAAAACAGGTACATTGACTGAGGGTGATATTCGTATCAGCCAAGTTGAAACCTTCGCTGAACTTGATAAAGACACTTGTCTCAAAGTAGCGGCGAGCCTGGAACAACACGCTAACCACCCTATCGCTAAAGCGTTTAAGACTCATATTTCAGATGATATCGAAGTAGAGTCTGTCAATAACGTAATTGGTTCAGGCATCACTGGTGAGTGGAACTGCCAAGAAGTTGCGATTGGTAGTAGCGAATTCATTCTAGGCGAAGCTCAACCATCGGAAAGCAACGGCATTTACTTGTCGATGGCGGGCCGTCATATCGCGACGTTCACTTATGAAGATCCCATTCGTAAAGAAAGCATCGAGTTTATTAAGCAATTTAAAGAAGCGGGCATCAAAACAACTCTACTTACTGGCGATTCTTTGATCAATGCGAAGCCTGTTGCTGAAGAGATCGGTATTACTGATATTGTTGCTAACGCAAAACCTGAAGATAAACTTGCTTACTTGAACTCTCGAGATGCAAGTGACATTACTATGATGGTTGGCGATGGGATAAACGATGCCCCTATTCTTGCGGGTGCTCACCTTTCTGTCGCTATGGGCGGCGGTACGGATGTGGCGAAAGCCTCTGCGGATATGGTGTTGTTGGGTGATAAGCTTGATAGATTACTTAAGTCGCGTACTTTGGCGTTAAAAACGCGTAAGATAATTCGTGAAAACCTAGCTTGGTCATTAGGGTATAACTTACTGATCCTTCCATTGGCCGTTGCGGGTTTGGTTGCTCCATACATTGCCGTTGTGGGCATGTCTGCCAGCTCTATTATTGTTGTGTCTAACTCGTTAAGGCTTTTAAAAGAGCAAGGTAAATAATGGAAAGTTTATACATTCTGATCCCCATTGCGATTGTTCTGGTGTGCATCGCTGTTGGTATTTTTCTATGGGCGGTGAAGAGCGAACAGTTTGAAGACCTAGAACGTCAAGGTCACAACATTCTGTTTGATGAAGACGAAAAGGCTCACAACCATTCTGATAGCAAACCTGTCAAGAATGAGAAAGCCAACAGCGAAAGCCAAACTAACGTAGACAAAAAGAACGATGACGCCTGATTGGATCGGAGCCTTTGTTGTTGGATTGATCGGCGCAGGCCATTGCATGGGAATGTGTGGTGGTATTGCGTCGCTTCTTTCTATTGGCAACAGTAAACCTTCCCCTGTTATTCCCCTACTTTATAACCTAGGCCGCTTGCTAAGTTATGCCGTGATTGGTGGTGTGATTGGCGGTGCAATCTCTTCGATAGGTCAGCTAAGCGATTTTAACGCTCTGCTGGGCTGGCTGCGATTATTTGCTGCTGCCTTTATGATCGTCTTAGGTTTGTATATCGGTAAATGGTGGTTCGGCTTGTTGTTCTTTGAAAAAGTCGGACAGAAGCTATGGCGCTATATCTCTCCTTTAGGTAAATCATTTCTACCATTGAAGCACCCTAGCCACGCTTTGCCGTTTGGCTTTATTTGGGGTTGGCTACCATGTGGCTTAGTTTACTCAATGCTTACGTGGGCGGCCGTATCAGGAAGTTGGTACAACGGTGCCGGTATCATGCTTGCTTTCGGTTTAGGTACGCTTCCAGCAATGCTCACAGTAGGCATGGGCGCTAATTTCCTCAAAAAACTGCAACAAGCTGACTTATTTCGGCAATTAGGCGCAATTTTAATCCTCCTTTACGGTTTCTATACCGGATATATGGCATTGCAGCTCATTATTTATACCGTATAGGTAATCTTTAAATCCGGTTTTTTTACTACCCAACTGGATAAAGGAATGCTAAAATATTGACGTATATCAAATAGTGAAAGATTGTTATGATTTCTGAAAAGCCTGTGACGAAACGTGTTCAGTCTGGTGGCTGTGCGATCCATTGCCAGGATTGTAGTATTAGCCAGCTCTGTATTCCGTTTACTTTGAATGAATCTGAACTCGATCAACTTGATCAGATCATTGAGAGAAAAAAGCCTATTCAAAAAGGCCAAGAGTTATTTAAAGCCGGTGACGAGCTTAAATCTCTATATGCTATTCGCTCTGGAACGATCAAGAGCTACACGATTACCGAGCAAGGTGATGAGCAGATTACTGCATTCCACCTAGCGGGCGATCTTGTTGGCTTCGATGCGATTACTGGTGACCAACACCCTAGTTTCGCACAAGCGCTAGAAACTTCTATGGTATGTGAAATCCCATATGAGATTCTTGATGACCTATCAGGAAAAATGCCTAAATTGCGTCAGCAAATTATGCGCCTGATGAGTAACGAGATTAAAGGTGACCAAGAAATGATTCTGCTTCTTTCTAAGAAGAACGCGGAAGAGCGCCTTGCTGCATTCCTTTACAACCTTTCTACTCGCTTCTCTCAACGTGGCTTCAGCCCGCGTGAGTTCCGCCTAACGATGACTCGTGGTGATATTGGTAACTACCTTGGTTTGACTGTTGAAACAATCAGCCGTCTTCTAGGTCGTTTCCAAAAAGCAGACATCTTGAGCGTTAAAGGCAAATATATCACTATCGAAGATCACGATGCGTTGATGGAACTTGCTGGCGTTTCAAAAGAATAGTCTAGATATCAATGATGTAGTTCAATAATGAGCTACATCATGTTTCTCTCTTAAAACCTCTTATATTTCTCTTAATCTCTCCATAACTACGCTACATTATTTATATGTTCGGTCTGAAAAGTAGGCTTAGTTATGAGTATCTATAACAAAATTTTAGTTGTCGCAGACATTAATCACGATGAGCAGCCTGCTCTATTTCGTGCTATCCAACTTGCTAAGAAAAGCACCTCAACAAGCCACATCACTTTCTTTTTGTCGATATACGACTTCTCGTATGAAATGACATCTATGCTCTCTATCGATGAAAGAGACGCAATGCGCAAAGGCGTAATTCATCAACGCGAAATTTGGATGAATAAAGTCGCAGAACCTTACCTAGATGATTCTATTGAATTTAATGTACAAGTGGTTTGGCATAACCGCCCATACGAAGCGATCATTGCCGAGGTTTACAGTGGTGAGCACGACATCTTAATCAAAGGTACGCGTAAACACGATACTTTGGAATCTGTCATCTTCACTCCAACCGATTGGCATCTGTTGAGAAAGTGCCCTAGCCCAGTGCTATTGGTTAAAAACGATTTCTGGCCAGATCACGCGAAGATTTTTGCTTCAGTTCATGTAGGTTCTGAAACAGAAGCTCATTTAGAGCTTAACGATACGATGGTCGACAGATTGCTAGAGATCACCGGTCGTTTGGATGCGGAACCGTTCTTGGTGAATGCCTACCCTGTGACACCTGCGAATATTACCATTGAACTGCCAGAGTTTGATCCAACGTCTTATACCGATGCGGTTCGTGGCCATCACTTAACGGCAATGAAAGCATTGCGCCAGAAGCACGGTATGTGTGAAGAACAAACTGTGGTTGAACAAGGCTTGCCAGAAGATGTTATTCCTCGCGTCGCTTCTGAAAATAACGCTGCGATGGTGATTCTGGGTACAACGGGTCGTACTGGCTTGTCTGCCGTGTTTATTGGTAATACCGCGGAACATGTTATCGATAAGATTAACTGTGATGTGTTGGCTCTTAAACCGTCTGGTTACGTCAGCCCACTAGACCCTAACCTTTCGAAAGGTTAAGTCATAGAAAAGTTTAACTTATAAAAAAACGCCTCAAGCATTGCTTGAGGCGTTTTTGTTGTGCGCCGAGCA
>NZ_JBFRKQ010000082.1:0-3957 GCF_041469505.1 Vibrio sp. 10N.286.49.E11 | reverse complement strand
ATCAGCTTGAAGATCAACGACACCGTTCAATGGGACAATAAAAAGTAATGTTCCAATGGCCTTGGTTAGGATTCATAGTGATCCGTGCCAGAAGTTTTGGACACTGAGTTAAGTTCCAGTACTCTGATACAGCGATTGAAACTGCCCTGATGATTAAGGGGATATTCTCTCTGCCATTACGTGCTCTTCAAGGTTTTATCAACTCTATCTTTGAGCTAATGGATGTTCCGCTGACCTCTCCTGGCTACACATGTATTAGTAAACGCTCGAAGACGGTTCAGGTCAAATATCGCAATAGGTCTAGAGGGGCTATTCACCATATAGCCATTGATTCGACAGGCCTCAAAGTCTTTGGTGAAGGTGAGTGGAAAGTAAAAAAGCATGGTGCAGAAAAACGAAGAACATGGCGTAAGCTGCACTTAGCTGTAGATGTGGATACTCACGAAGCGATTAGTGCGGAAGTCAGCCTTGTAAATGTTGGCTATAGTGAAGTGCTACCAACATTACTCAACCCTTTACGCAGAAAGGTTCATACCGAATCTACCTATGGAGCATATGACACAAAAAGTTGTCATGAAACCCTGAAAAATAAAGGCTGTACTCCGTTGATACCACCTCGAAAGAATGCAGTACATTGGGAGGATGGTCATCCCAGAAACGAAGCAGTAACGGCTCTGAAAAATGGGACAATATCGGAGTGGAAAACAGAGTCTGGTTATCACTATCGCTCAATATCTGAGACCGCAATGTCTCGATACAAGGGATTAACAAGCGGTAAATTGAGTTTGAGAAATTACAACGCTCAAGTGGGCGAAGTCTGAAAGTAATAGACTCAGAAAGCGTATTAATAATAACCAACAAAAGTCTGGTGAGTGTGTTACCTTGGTTGTTATCCCTACCGCTTAGTAGGGACTTCTTTTCTTTTCCGAACTCGCAAATCGGCACTCCTTAGTCGCCCTCCTAAGCCATACTGCAGGCTTTAATTATGTCCATCTCAACCGAAAAGTTAAGAAATATATTCAAACTCTCTAGAATTGAAAATGTAGATACCAACAACGTACCCCATATAGCTCCTTGGTTACCACTTGCTCAAAAAGTAAATCCGGTCATCCCTTCTGCAATTATATATTGCGAAGGTAATTTTGGTAAAATTGATGGTAAAACCGCTAATGGGTTAGTGAGGCATTCGTTAAGCTATCGTATTCTATCGGTTATTGATAGTGAGTCTGCTGGCTTAGATGCTGGTGAAGTTCTTGATAACAAAGCCAATGGAATACCGATCCTTGCCAATGCTGAAGAAGCTATCATTCACGCGGAAAGCATTCCCGATTATTTCATTTTTGGCATTGCGCCATCAAGTGGTTTTTTATCTGACTTAGATAAAAGCATCATTTTAAATGCCATGTCATTAGGAATGAACATCGTAAATGGCTTACATGAATTTCTAACCGACGATCCTCTGTTTTTAGAAGCCAGTTTAAAGAATAACGTTCGAATATTCGATACTCGCAAACCCAAAAGTAAAGGCGATCTGAAAACGTTTAGCGGGAAAATACACAACGTTAAATGTCCGAGAATTGCTGTAATGGGGACGGATTGCGCGCTAGGAAAACGAACAACAGCAACAATATTGGCGAATGAACTGACTAAAAAAGGCCTTAACGTCGTTCTGATTGCCACTGGTCAAACAGGTATTATGCAAGGCGCACAATACTGCGTTGCACTCGATGCAGTCCCTTCACAATTTTGTGCCGGTGAATTGGAATCTGTCATTGTACAGGCCTATGAAAAAGAAAATCCGGATCTGATAATTGTTGAGGGGCAAGGAGCCTTGAGTCACCCTGCGTTTTCAACCAGCGCTTTTATCTTACGTGGCAGTTGTCCAACGGGTGTGATACTGCAACATGCCCCTAAACGTTTATATCGTAGTGATTTTCCTGATTGCCCAATGCCTTCGATTGCCTCAGAAATCAATCTTATCGAAACGTTTTCTAATACCAATGTTATTGGACTAACACTGAATCATGAAGATATGTCGTTGGATGAAACACGTTGTGCGATAGACACTTACACTACCGAATTTGGTCTACCGGTTACTGATGTCTTGTCACAGCCTGTTGAACATCTACTGCACATCGTAACGTCAGCCTTCCCTATAATAGCAAGTAAACTGGCCGAAAAAGGGTGAACTACCCTAGGTTAGACATCGATTGTGGGAAAGTTCATCATAACGCTCAGTTCCTGATTTCTCAGCTATCACTGAAAAATATATCCGTTACGCCTGTAACAAAAGTCTTCCTCGGCCACCCTATCATCGCACAAGTTCTTATTGATGCTGGCGCAACAATGTTAGCCGATTCAAGAATCGAAAATCTTCAAAAGATGACTGAAATTGGCATTGCTATCCCTAAAATGCTGATACGTACACCCATGCTCAGTCAAGTGGCAAGCGTAATAAAATACAGTGATATGAGTTTAAACTCTGAAGTTGAAGTGATTCAGAGGCTTTCACATGCAGCGGAACAACAAAATTGCTGTCACGGTATCATTATTATGGTTGAGCTTGGCGATCTCAGAGAAGGTGTGATGCCAAATCGCGTGATTGATTTTATCCGAGAGATTATTTCTTTACCAAACATCACGATAAAAGGAATTGGTACGAATTTAGCCTGTCGGTATGGTGTCGCTCCAGATGATCAAAATATGAGTATTCTTTCTGAGCTTGCCGATGGAATTGAAGCTACATTTGGGGTCAGTCTAGAAATTATTTCAGGGGGTAATTCTGCTTCAGTTAACTGGGCTCTTCAGAGAACAGGCTTAACTCGAGTCAATAACCTTCGTATAGGAGAAGCCATTTTTTTAGGCTGTGAGCCTTTAGAACACGAAAATATCAAAGGCTTACATACGGATGCGGTTTCTTTGACCGCTGAAGTGATTGAATCCAAGACTAAACCGACTTTGCCTTGGGGGAGTCGGGGGTTAAATGCTTTTGGTGAAAAAGAAAACCTTCAAGATAGAGGGGAGGTCTCACAAGCTATTCTAGCATTAGGCCGCCAAGATGTTTGTGTCAGCGGGCTTAAGGCTCCGAATGGGATTAAGATCATGTCTTCAACCAGTGATCATCTTGTCCTTGAATCCTCACAGAAACCACTATTTGTAGGGGAAAAAGTCACATTCAGTTTAGATTACAGTGCGCTCTTATCTTCTATATCTTCACGTTATATCCATAAATATTTTAAGGCACCTAAAGGAAGAAGGAGCGCATAATGCTACGAACAACTGTAATTCTCTTCGTCAGTGTCATGCTTAACGGTTGTCAGATAAGCCCAATAAAATCTAATGGACTTGCCGATTATAGAGCGACAGTTATTTCAAGCCAACTTCCACAAGAGTTAGGCTCAATCACACTCGTAAATGCACAGTCAGAGGGCGATAGTGTCACTCTTGTTTTCGTAAAAAAGAAAACTTTGAATATGGACCGCTTAGTAGAAAAAGTCGCCGTTAGTTTTTGTGACAACATCGAAATAAGACCACTATTAGAGAGTGGGATCTCTTATCGAATCATTACCTTAGGAAAAAATGAGAAAGTAGAAAGCCTTAACGTCATTTCTCTAGCTAAGTGCTCTAATTGAATGCTTAGCAGTCGAATGGATAAAAGCCAATACGAGTTGTTCAATGTACTCAATGACACTATTTTATTGAGGTTTGACCGCCTTACGCCTTGGGAAAAAAACTTTATCACAGAGTTACACCATAAGGTCGTAACTAGACAACTCATTTCAATTAAACAAAAACAGCTTGCTTTAAAAATTTCAATGAAAGCCTATAAATCAAAGAAGAAAAACGCGCGTTCCAACGTTTAATTTAAGCTTGTGTATACCCCTATCTGGCAGGGTAGATGTCACTGTTAAAATTTAACCAGTTTGGGCGATAAAGGGTAATTGTGTCTCGTATCTC
>NZ_JBFRKQ010000081.1:0-36806 GCF_041469505.1 Vibrio sp. 10N.286.49.E11 | reverse complement strand
TTTTTCGAATCTGAAGTAATGAAAAGTTTTAGGGGTGTAGCTCCAATTGGCAGAGCAGCGGATTCCAAATCCGCGTGTTGGGAGTTCGAATCTCTCCACCCCTGCCATATACGAAGCCTCAGCAGAAATGCTGAGGCTTTTTTGCATCTGTTGCTTCTACGAAGCAATGTCGTGAGCTGGAACGCCAGCCCGGTCGAATCTCCGGAGTGCCGGCTCAGTCCACCCCTGTCATATATAAGGCTCCAGCAGAAATGCTGGAGCCTTTTTATTAGCTTCGACTTATAATGGTTTTACCTAATTCTTCTAATTTGGATATGTTGATATTCGAACCTTCACGCTTCCGTAGTAGTTCGAAGATCTAGTCGAACAGGAAGGTCTTTTGGCTTTCTATATGTGGGATATTTAAGCTGATATTTCTTACCTTAGACTATATTTGACCTTAGAAAGGTAAGTGTTCACTTATCCCAGCCTCTTTTATAAACAATCAACAGCACAACCCCCACTTCTTTATGAGAATTATTCTCAATATTTTGTTACATTTTGGTCGTTATTACTAAAAGGCAACGAATATGGATATCTCCCGTCGTAAGTTTATTCAATCATCTCTCGCTATATCAGCACTCACTGTTCTACCCGCTTGCTCAATTAACCGGTCAGTTGATGAGCAAGGAATGTATGTTTATGACTTAACGGCAGAACCTTCAACAGCTGAGTTGGTGGCGGGATTTAATACCAATGTTTTAGCCTTTAATGGGCAGATCCCTGCTCCGACGATTCGATGTCGGCAGGGTGAAAAGGTCACGATCCGCTTTACGAATAAGCTATCAGAGCCGACGACTATTCATTGGCATGGTTTAAGAATTCCTATCGAAATGGATGGGGTTCCCTTCTTAAGTCAGCCACCGATCATGCCAGGTGAAACATTCATTTATGAGTTTACGCCGCCAGATGCTGGCACATTTTGGTATCACCCACACATGAATAGTGTGAAGCAGCTTGGTATGGGCTTAGTTGGTCTTATTATCGTAGAAGAGAATATTCCAGTGCAGTTTGATGAAGAGCATGCACTGATGCTTAAGCATTGGCACATCGATAAACAGGGTCAATGGAAAGACTTAATGATTCCACGACTAAGTGCTCGTATGGGTACTCCAGGAGAGTGGAGTAGCGTCAATGGTGTTCATGAACCTATATACCAATTAAAGCAGCACGCAACGACTCGACTGCGTATCGCGAATGTCGATAATACGATCACTTATCCTATTGCTGTCGAAGGGGCTGAGGCATGGGTGATTGCCATTGATGGTAACCCTGTAAAGACGCCATATAAACTGACTCAACATAAAATCGGCCCAGGGATGCGTGTGGATATTGGACTGATAGCGCCCAAAGTAGGCGAGCGAGTTAATGTTCTTCAAATGAAGGGCCGCTTTCCTTTCTCTTTATGTGAGTTCGAGGTAGTAGGTTCCCCCCTTACTGAAGGGCGTTTATTGCCATTGCTACCTCTTAACCCAGTACCTAATCTAGATCTTGCTAATGCTGAAGAGATCGATTTTGTGTTCGAGTGGGAAGGTGCGGTATCACCAGTTTCTAAAAATGGGAAATCGATGCCTAAGTTTTGGCTTACTAATAAAAGATCATGGGAAGGAATGAGCAAAGACAATATTCCTGAGCCGTTGACGACTTTAGAGTTAGGTAATACTTACATATTCGATCTAAAGAACGTCACCCAATACCATCACCCGATCCATATTCACGGTCATACATTCACTGTATTGGAACTTGATGGGAAGAAAGTTGAAGAACCTTTCCATACTGATACAGTGTTACTTGGAAAAAATGGCCGAGCTAAAGCTGCATTTGTAGCCGACAACCCTGGCCGCTGGATGTATCATTGTCATGTTATAGAACACATGAAAACGGGTTTGATGGGATATATTGAAGTTAAGTGACACCTGTAACGTTTAATATTTGCGCATGCATTCTTAGTTTCTACCCTCGCTTTTATCGGCGTTAAAGCTAGAATATAGGGATTATTGTTTGGGAGGATTCATGGGTCAGTTATCTATTCTAGGTTTTATCGCCATCGGTGGCGCGTTTGGTGCTTGTTCACGTTACTTGATTTCAGAGTTATGCGTTGTGATGTTAGGGCGTGGTTTTCCTTACGGTACGCTGACTGTTAACGTAATTGGCTCTTTGATTATGGGATTGCTCATCGCCGCGTTTGAAAATGAGATGGTTGCGACGGAGCCGTGGAGACAAATTATCGGTCTTGGTTTCCTTGGAGCCCTGACGACATTTTCTACGTTTTCGATGGATAACGTGCTTCTTATGCAGCAGGGTGCGTTCTTCAAGATGGGGCTCAATGTACTGCTCAATGTGGTTCTCAGTATTTCAGCCGCATGGATCGGCTTCCAACTTCTGATAAAGTCTTAAAACTTTCTTACGATTTGTTAACAACTCGGCTTGGTTTATCCAAGCCGTTTTTATATACTCGATCGTACTTGTCGGAGTGCCATATGGCTGAGACCGTTAACTCGGGATCCGTTGAACCTGATCAGGCTAATACCTGCGAAGGGAACAAGAGTAGATATCTAACTAGAATCCTTCTAGAGATCTATCTCCAGATCACAACTGCATTTTCTTGCTGTGATCCCTCTTGTAGCATCTTATCCGTCAAGCATTTTTATCCCTATAAATAATGGCTAAAAGCCAAGGAAAAATGCTATGTCGAGTCGTAAACAAGCAAGACTGGAAGCGAAGAATTTCATTGATTCTTTATCTGTACAACCTTATCCAAACTCAAAAAAAGCTTACATCCAAGGGTCTCGAGCGGACATTCAAGTCCCTGTCCGAGAAATATCCCTCGCAGATAGCCTTGTTGGTGGCAGCAAAAAAGAGCCTGTATTCGAACCTAATGAGCCAATTCATGTCTACGACACCTCAGGTGTTTATACCGATCCTACGCATGAAATAGACCTTTATAGTGGCCTTCCTAAGTTGCGAGAGCAATGGATTGAAGAGCGTGGTGATACGGAATTGCTCGATGATGTAAGCTCTGTTTACACCAAAGAACGTTTAGAAGATGAAACCCTAGACGACCTTCGTTACGGAAACCTGCCTCGAATTCGTCGCGCTACTGGCGACCAATGTGTAACTCAACTGCATTATGCTCGTCAGGGAATTATCACTCCTGAGATGGAGTACATTGCGATACGTGAGAACATGGGGCGTCAGAAGTTCGCTGATGAACAGCTTAATCACCAACACCCAGGCCATAACTTTGGCGCAAACCTGCCAAAAGAAATTACCCCTGAGTTCGTGCGTAAAGAGGTAGCTGAAGGCCGAGCTATCATCCCTTCAAACATCAACCACCCAGAATCAGAACCTATGATTATTGGCCGAAACTTCTTAGTGAAAGTGAACGCCAATATCGGTAACTCTTCTGTAAGCTCTTCGATTGAAGAAGAAGTTGAGAAGCTAGTATGGTCGACTCGCTGGGGCGGCGATACCGTAATGGATCTTTCTACTGGCCGTAATATCCACGAGACTCGTGAATGGATCCTACGTAATAGCCCAGTGCCGATTGGTACGGTTCCTATGTATCAGGCGCTTGAGAAAGTGAATGGCGTAGCCGAAGACCTTAACTGGGAAGTGATGCGCGATACTTTGATTGAACAAGCAGAGCAGGGTGTTGATTACTTCACTATCCATGCTGGTTTGCTTCTTCGTTATGTTCCTATGACGGCTAAGCGTGTGACAGGTATTGTTTCTCGTGGTGGCTCTATTATCGCGAAATGGTGTCTTGCACATCACCAAGAAAGCTTCCTATACACACACTTCCGCGAGATCTGTGAGATCTGTGCGAAGTACGATGTGGCTTTGTCACTAGGTGACGGCCTACGTCCTGGCTCTATTGCAGATGCCAATGATGAGGCTCAGTTCTCGGAGTTACGTACTCTAGGTGAGTTAACTAAAGTGGCTTGGGAATACGACGTGCAGGTGATCATTGAAGGCCCTGGACATGTACCAATGCACCTAATTAAAGAGAACATGGACGAGCAGTTAGAGCATTGCCATGAAGCACCTTTCTATACATTAGGTCCATTGACTACCGATATTGCCCCCGGTTATGACCACATTACCTCTGGAATTGGCGCGGCCATGATTGGTTGGTACGGCTGTGCGATGCTCTGTTATGTAACCCCTAAAGAGCATCTAGGCTTACCAAACAAAGAAGATGTGAAGACTGGCCTGATTACTTACAAGCTGGCTGCACACGCTGCAGACTTGGCTAAAGGACATCCGGGTGCACAAATCCGAGATAACGCTTTATCAAAGGCACGTTTTGAATTCCGTTGGGAAGACCAATTCAACCTAGCTCTTGATCCGGAAACTGCGCGCTCTTTCCATGATGAAACCTTACCGCAAGAGTCGGGGAAGGTTGCTCACTTCTGCTCAATGTGTGGCCCTAAATTCTGTTCAATGAAGATCTCTCAAGAAGTTCGAGAGTACGCGAAAGACACGGAACAAGTGGCTGCTGATCAGGCTATAGAAATTAAGATGCTTGATAATCCGTTGGAAGGGATGCGTCAGAAATCACAAGAGTTCCGTGATACTGGCTCTGAACTTTATCACCCTGCAGTAGGCGCAAAAGAAGCTCAATTAGAGGAATAATGACAGTGAAAATTCTGATCCCATCTCAATATATTGAGTTAACGGGAGAGGTGCAAAGCTGTCTATTGGTTGCTAAGCGACAAGGCTTGGCAACCGATGCAGTTGAGTTGGGTGTAAGCCCAACTCAATGCTTCTCTATCGTTGATGGTCAGCAAGCGTTATCTATTGGTTTTGCTCATGATGTTGATTCATTGGCGGAGTGTCGCTCAAGTGAGCTTGCTCATATCGTTGATTACAGTCATTCAGTGGCGCTTGCTGATATCCGCTATGCCTTGGAACAAACTCCGAATACCATCTATATCGGCGCCTTAGGTGACTCAGCTGTATTGGATATCTGGTCACAGCTAGATGCTAATCGTGCTATCAAGAGTGAAACTCCAACTCATCAGGAGTTAGATAGTCGTGGCCACTTTGCTTGGTTACTTACTTTGTTGGCGTTGGAGTTCCCATTAGAAGATGCACTGGTTTTGGCTCGCGCAGCATCTAATGTTTCACGTGGAACATGGCCAGCAAACTATCAAAACTTTCCTATTCCCGTTCTCGAAGATGAGCGACTGGATATTAGTGTTGGTTGGGCGCACCAAGGAACATCACTTTCGTTCCCTGAACTGAGTAAGAGTAGCCTAGGACTATACCCAGTGGTTGACGATGTTGAGTGGATCGAAAGGCTACTCAAGCTTGGAATCAAGACAGCTCAATTGCGTATTAAGAACCCGGAGCAAGCAGATTTAGAACAACAAATCGCACGATCTATCGAACTTGGTAGAGAGCACAACGCTCAGGTTTTTATCAATGACTATTGGCAATTAGCACTCAAGCATGATGCTTTTGGTGTTCATTTAGGTCAAGAGGACATCGAAGAATCCAACCTATCTCAACTGAGCCAAGCTGGTATTAAGATCGGTCTATCGACTCATGGTTATTACGAGTTGCTACGTATTGTGCAAATCAACCCAAGTTATATTGCGCTGGGGCATATTTTCCCAACCACCACTAAGCAGATGCCATCGAAGCCTCAAGGGCTTGTGCGTTTATCTCTCTATCAGCAGCTGATTGATACTATCCCATACACAGAAGAACTGACCGGTTATCCGACGGTTGCGATTGGTGGAATTGACCAGTCGACTGCTGCACAGGTGTGGAGGTGTGGGGTATCGAGCCTTGCTGTTGTGCGTGCGATTACGTTAGCCGAAGACCCAAAACAAGTGATTGAGTTCTTCGAAGCATTAATGGCTGACAGTTCTACAAGTGCTGCTAATGAGGTAACTCAGGAGCTAAGTCATGCTGAGTGATTTCGAATTCATTCGTTATCAACGACAACTCGCACTACCTGAAGTGGGTGAGCAAGGGCAACGAAATTTATTAGACAGCCATGTGTTGGTCATCGGTTGTGGTGGCTTAGGCAATGCAGCAGCTCTCTATCTTGCGGCTTCCGGTATCGGGAAAATAGTATTGGTTGATGATGACTGTGTGGATTCGTCTAACCTGCAACGACAGGTAGCGTTCAAGGAAAGTCAGTTAGGTTCACCTAAGGTTGAAGCTCTGAAGCAACAACTGAGCGAGCTTAATGGTCGAAGCCAAGTGAGAACCATCAATAAGCGAATGACTCAAAGCCAGCTTGAGCTTGAGGTGATGCTCGCTGATTTGGTGTTGGATTGTACTGATAACTTTGAGTCACGCCAACAGGTTAACCAAGCATGTTTCGGCAGTAGTACGCCTTTGATTTCTGGTTCTGCGATCGGCTGGAAAGGTCAATTTATTGTTTTTGATTATCAGAAGCAGAAAGGGTGCTATCACTGTTTGTTCCCGTTCAGTCATCATCCACAAACGACACGTTGTAGCGATAGCGGCATCATCGGCCCAGTCGTTGGCACTATAGGTAACCTCCAAGCACTGGCTGCTATTCAACGCCTTAGCACTGGCGAGTTCCAAGTTGCAACACATCAACTCAAACTGTTTGATGGCCAGACGATGAACTGGCAAAACTTAAGTGTCACTCAAGATAGTGAATGCCCCGTTTGCTGCACATCTACAGTTAACTATTTAGAAGAAGAAACCCAATGAGCAATATAACGATCTCTATCAATGAGCAACTAGAACAGGTCGCACAATCGTCGTCTCTAGCGGATATCATCCAAGCGCTCTCATTGCCCGATCTAGGCTGTGTCTTTGCTATCAATAATGCGGTTGTCCCGCGTAGTCAGTGGCAACAAACGGTCGTCAATGAAGGCGATGCTATTTCTCTTTTCCAAGCCATTGCAGGAGGCTAACCATGTTAACTATCGCAGATAAAACGTTTCAATCCCGACTCTTCACTGGAACAGGCAAGTTCGCGAATAAGCACTTGATGGCGAGCGCTATCGAAGCTTCCGGTTCTCAACTGGCGACTATGGCGTTGAAGAGGGTTGATATTCGCTCTGAGCAAGATGATATTTTACAGCCCATCATTGATGCTGGCGTGAACTTGCTACCAAATACCTCTGGGGCTAAGAACGCGAAGGATGCCATCTTTGCTGCACATTTGGCTCGCGAAGCGCTAGGCACAAATTGGCTCAAACTGGAAATTCACCCAGATCCAAAGTACTTGATGCCAGACCCAATTGAGACATTAAAAGCGGCTGAGCAACTGGTTAAAGATGGCTTTGTTGTGTTGCCTTACTGTCATGCTGACCCAGTGTTGTGTAAACGATTGGAAGAGGTGGGTTGTGCTGCGGTTATGCCGTTAGGTGCGCCGATTGGGTCGAACAAAGGTATTGCTTCGGCGGACTTCTTAGAGATTATTATCGACCAAGCGAACGTCCCTGTGATTGTTGACGCTGGTATTGGTGCGCCATCTCATGCTGCTCGTGCAATGGAAATGGGCGCAGACGCTGTGTTAGTGAATACCGCAATTGCTGCTTCTCAACAGCCTGTTGAAATGGCAATTGCGTTTAAGTTGGCAGTTGAAGCGGGGCGTATGGCTTACCTTGCTGGACTTGCAGGAAAAGTATCTCACGCGGTTGCTTCGAGCCCGTTAACTTCATTCCTAGACGAGTAGTATTGCTATGACGTTTGTTGATCGATTTAAACAGCTCAACTGGGATGACATTGGTATGTCTATCTTCAGTAAAACGGCAGCGGATGTTGAACGTGCTCTGAGTAAACCCAAACGTGACTTAGAAGACTTTAAGGCTCTGATCTCTCCGGCGGCAGAACCTTACTTAGAGCAGATGGCACAACAATCGTTGGCACTAACTCGCAAGCGATTTGGCAATACGATGTCGCTTTATATTCCTTTGTACCTATCTAACCTGTGCGCTAACGCGTGTACGTATTGTGGTTTTTCAATGGAGAACCGTATCAAACGCCGCACGCTTACTTTGGATGAAATTGATGCCGAAAGTGCGGCTATCAAAAAGATGAAGTTCGATAGCGTTTTGTTAGTCACCGGTGAACATGAAACTAAGGTCGGGATGAATTACTTTCGACAGGTGTTGCCGAATATCAAAAAGCAATTCAACTACCTTGCGATGGAAGTGCAGCCGCTTGATCAACATGATTACGCAGAGCTTAAAACTCTCGGCCTAGATGCTGTTATGGTTTACCAAGAGACTTATCAGCCAAGAACTTACGCTGAGCATCATCTACGTGGCAATAAAATGGATTTTGAATACCGTCTTGAAACCCCAGATCGCTTGGCAAAAGCGGGGATCGATAAGATAGGTATTGGTGCCTTGATTGGTTTGGAAGATTGGCGAACCGACTGCTTTTTTGTTGCTGCCCACTTAGATTACTTAGAGCGTACTTATTGGCAAACACGTTACTCGATTTCATTCCCACGTCTTCGTCCGTGTGAGGGTGGGGACTCTGGTGGTGGATTACAGCCTAAATCAATCATGAACGATAAACAGCTGGTTCAGCTTATCTGCGCATATCGACTCTTGAACCCTGAGGTCGAGTTATCCCTTTCGACCCGTGAATCGGCAACCTTCCGCGATAACGTGTTGCCTTTGGGTATCACCAGTATGTCGGCAGCTTCGAAAACCCAACCCGGTGGTTATGCTTCGGGTGAGGAAGAACTCGAGCAGTTTGAGATCAGTGACGAGAGAAGTGCTGCTGATGTTGAGTCTATGATTCGTCAGCGTGGTTTCGACCCAGTGTGGCGTGATTGGCACAGTGCCTATTCTGGTTAATCAATGTTTGGTTGATGTTCCACGTGAAACATCGATGTAATGATACAGGCAAATAAAAACGGCTACCTTTGGGTAGCCGTTTTGCTATTTGCTATTTAACTTATTAACCTAGCAAGCTCATTTTGGTTCAGTTAACAGCTTAGCGAAGCATTAAGCGTGAGCCAATGGAGTGGTTGATTGGCGTAACCATTCCAATGTATCACCTTCAACTAATGGGCTAACGTCGTTCCAAACTTTCTGATGGTAGTCGTTCAGCCATGCCAGTTCAGGTCGTGTTAGCAAATCAACATTGATGTTGCGCTTATCGATAGGGCAACGTGTTAGTGACTCAAAGGTTAGTACTGAGAAATCACCTTGAGTTGGCAGTTCAACCACGAGCTCTAGGTTTTCGATGCGGATACCAAATTCATCAGCACGGTAGTAACCCGGCTCGTTCGATAACACCATACCTTCAACTAGAGGTACGTCGATCAGCTTCTTAGAGATGCTTTGCGGTCCTTCATGAACACTTAGGAAATGACCAACACCGTGACCAGTACCGTGGTCGTAGTCGAAGCCTTCTGCCCATAAGTGCTGACGCGCTAGGATATCCAGTTGGAAACCACGAGTACCCTGAGGGAAACGTGCACGTGCAATGCCAATGTGACCTTTAAGTGCGAGAGTGAATTGTTGAATCATTTCGTCACTTGGTTGGCCAATCGCGATAGTACGAGTAATGTCCGTTGTGCCATCTAAGTACTGACCGCCTGAATCGACTAGGTACAGAGTATTCATCTCTAACTGACCCGGTTCAGGTTGGTTCTCGTGGTTGTAGTGACACATTGCTGCGTTGCCGCCTGCTGCTGAAATCGTGTCAAAACTTAGGTCCATCAGCGTTGGGTCTTGTTCGCGGAATGATTGAACTTTGTCTGCTAGCACAGCTTCATTGTGCAGATTACCTTGCGTGACTTCTGCATCAATCCAAGATAGGAACTTCGCCATCGCAACACCATCACGAATGTGACACGCTTTCATGCCGGCAATTTCAGTTTCATTCTTTGCTGCTTTTGGCATTAGGCATGGGTCTGCTGCTTCAATGATATGAGCACCAGAGTTTTGTAGAACCAGCGTGTACCAAGCGTTACTGGTACCTGAATCGACAGATACATTTTTGCTTTCCAAAGATTGAAGGCGTGCTTCAAGCTCTGATGGGTGAGATACGCGAATACCATTGCCAACGTGTGCTTCAAAGCCCGTAGGAATACGAGCTGGGTCTAGGAAGAAGTCGACGCTTTCATCGGCGTGGATGATCGCATTGGATAACACAACAGGTAGGCGAGATACGTCCAAGCCGCGAATGTTAAGCAACCAACAGATCGAATCGAGTTCCGTAAGGATAGCGGCATCAGCACCTTTGGCTTTTAGTAAGCCAGCAATCTCCGCACGTTTGCTTTCACTTGATTGGCCTACTGCGTCTGTTGCCATTAAGCGAACATCAGATACCACCGGCTCAGGACGATCAGACCAAAGCTCATCAATTGGATTCGAAGATAGTGTTGTTAGTTCAACTTTCTCTGCCAGTTTAGCTTGAGCGCCTTTCAACCAAGCAGCAGTGTGCATGCGTGGGTCGAATGCAACCTTGCTGCCTTGTGCTAGAGAACTGGTGATCCAATCTAAAGCCGGCTCTTCAATAAGGTGGCGATACTCAAATAACTCTGCTGGTACCTGCTTACGAACCTGAACCGTGTAGCGACCATCAACAAAAATAGCAGCGTTCTCACGAGTGATAACTGCCGCACCAGCAGAGCCAGTGAAACCTGTTAACCAGTGAAGTCGCTCGTTATGAGCAGGAACGTATTCACCTAGATATTCGTCTTCATGTGGAATGATAACGGCATCTAGGTTGTTTGTTTCAAGCCAAGCTCGAACCGCAGCAACGCGTTCAGCAGTGATATTGTGCATCTGTGTTTATCCTTATTGTTAGGGTCCTTGTTAACACTCACAGTCGATATACATGCGAGGGGACTTATTAGGTCAATAAGCTAGCGCTTTTGTTCGTTTGCTGCAAACGCTGTACGCCATTTTTATCTAAGGTGCAGAGTTTTTTCTTTGATGATATCTCGTAGCCAAGTTAACGCTGGGTCATTTTCTCTGTCACGGTGCCAAAACAGAGTGTATGCCATCGGTGGGAATTCCATCGGTAAAGGGACAACCACTAAGTCGAGTTGCTTGGCGACGAGGTAAGTAAAGTGGCTTGGTGCAGTAAACACAAAGTCGGTGTAGGTACATAGGCTTGCGGCGCTATTGAAGTCTGGAACAGAAATAGCGATATCACGTTGGTGACCAAGGTCGGCAAGCTTATAGTCGAGCAGCCAACGATCGTTACCATCACATCTTACTTGTACATGACGCTGTGCAAGGTAGGTTTCCAGATCCCATTTGCCATTCAGAGCGGGGTGGTTGCGTCTTAGCACACACATCTGCGCGTCACGGTAGATCTCTTGCTCGCAAATATCATCTGGCGGCAGCATAGTTAAACGTGCGTCGTTGATGTCGATGTCTTTACCTGTGAGTCCGATATCGAGCTCACCGAGCTGCAGCTTCTTAAAGGTTTGCTCCGTCCAAGCGTGGGTGTTGATATTCACCTTAGGGGCTTGTCGAAATATCGCTGGTAAAAAGTGGGGAAGAATAAGTGGGTAAACGCTCTCAACAGCCGCAATGTGAAAACTGTGGTCACTGTTGTTGGGAATGAAGGTCTCTGGTTGGGTGAGCACATCAAGTTGGTTGATCAGCGTTTCTAATCGAGGTTTGAGAAAGACCGCCTTTGGTGTTGGTCGCAGACCATGAGCACTTCGCGTGAAAAGGGGATCATTAAATTGCTCACGAAGTTTGGCCAATGACTTACTAACCGCTGACTGGCTTAGGCACAATCGGTGGGCGGTGCGAGTCACACTTAGCTCTTCCATCAGCACCTGCAAGCAAACTAATAGATTGAGGTCGAGGCGCGATAGTTTCTCAATATTCATATGAGTTTCCTATTTGGAATAATGCTAATGAGTATATGCCATTTTTGTTCATATCTTTAGTTGGTTATTATGCACCTAAATTAACTCATTCGGAGAATCTTGTGCCTTCTAACGCGCTTCCAACCCCTAGTAAACTGCAGGTTGCTTTATTGGCAATGTTGGTTTTATTTAGCCCTCTGGCTATTGATATCTACCTACCAGCTCTGCCACAAATTTCGACAGCGTTTCACGTGGAACATGCACTAGCACAAGATACGATTACCTGGTTTTTATTCGCCATGGGTGTCGGGCAATTATTTGCTGGCCCTTTGGCTGATAAGCTAGGACGTCGAACCGTTGCATTGGGAGGTGTTAGTATCTATGCATTGAGTGCTTGCTTGGCGTGGGCAGCTCAATCGATTGATATGATGCTAATGGCTCGGCTGCTACAAGGCTTAGGAGCTTGTGCGACTTCTGTAGCAGCCTTTGCAACGGTTCGCGATCTATTTGGCCCAGAGAAGAGTGGCCGTATGATCAGCTACCTTAATGGTGCAATCTGTTTTATTCCTGCTTTGGCACCCATTCTTGGCGCTTGGTTAACACATCAATTTGGTTGGCGCTCGAACTTTAGCTTTATGGCAGGCTTTGCTGTCGTTGTTGGCACTATCTTATTCTTCCAAATGAAAGAGTCTAACCCTGCGACAGAAAAGGTTGCGGTATTCAAGCTTGAGCGATACTGGTCAGTATTGAAAACACCATCATTCCTTTTCCACGCAACCTTGTGTCTGATGGCGATGGCGGTTATCCTCGCTTATGTAACCTCTGCACCAGTTGTGTTGATGGAAAACCTAGGCCTGACCATGAAAGAGTTTACTTTCTGGTTTGGTGTTAATGCGGCCATCAACATTGCAGCTGCGTTTACTGCACCTAAATTTATGGACCGTTTTGGTACCTATAAAGCACTGGTGGTTGGTATCTCGACGCTGGGCTTAGCGGGTGTGATTATGTTGGTGCTTGCTGAGCACGCTACTCCAATCGCGTTCATGCTACCGATCTTCTTATCGTCAGTTGGCTTTGCTTGGATTCTTGGTGCTGCGGCAGGTAAAGCTCTAGAACCTTTCGGTGACCGTGCGGGTACAGCTGCTGCGCTGCTTGGCTTGTTCCAAATGAGCGGTTCAGGGCTTCTTGTGGGTACCATGCAACGTCTTGATTTAACGTCGCAAGTGATGATTGCTCTGCAAATGTTCCTGATTGTTCCTGCGTTATTAGTGCTTGCGAGCAAAGCGGGTAAGTCTTGGCACACGACGTTTGCTAAGGCATAAGTTACAAGGGTGACAAAATATACAAATGGCGGTTTTCGAAACGTTAAAACATGGTATATTTGTCACTCATTGAAACGTTAGTCCCCAACGGAAAATACTGTAATGTCATTAACAACCTACGAAATGGCGCGCGTCTTAGAACAAATGGAAGATGCACCTGAAAAGGTCATGTTTGGTAAACTGCTTAAAGAGCTAGGCAACCAAAGTGAAGAGCGTATTCGCAGTGCGGCAAAACAAGTTCCAATCGATACTTTGCGAGATATCATTTACCAATTTCAGCGTGTGGTAGAGTCTCGTAAGGGTGAGCAGGTTCAGCTATTGGCAAAAGAACTTGCAGAGCAAGGCATCTCTGCTGAAGAGCTACAAGCTTTTCTAAATAAGTAAGCTTATCCCAGTTAAAAAAGAAACCACTCAATTGAGTGGTTTCTTGCGTTTGGGCTGTAGCATTTAGCTTTAGCAGTTCAAAAGAGGTGAAAACTTATTTTAATTCCTGAACTGCGCTTTCAAAACTCTATCAAGTGAGAATGGTCCTGCGCCCCACACGACAACGATAAGAATCATTAACCCCCAAAGCTGATGATCGTAGAAGCCTTGATCCCACAATACAGGGTAAGACACGACAGCAATGATATTGAAAACGAACAACACCGCAGCCATAGGTCGTGTTAATAAACCGAGCGCTAAAAACATCGGTAGAATTAACTCAGCGGCAGTGCCCATGTAAGCAGCCAATTCCCAAGGTAGCAGTGGCACTTGGTATTCCAATTCAAACAAGTAAAGCGTGCTATCCCAAGTAGCTATCTTGGTGAGTCCAGAATTAAAGAATACCCACGCCACCCAAAGGCGACAAAATAGTAGAAGCACTGGAACAAAAAGTGCCTGTGATTTCTCAATCAAACTGTCGTATTGAGCCATCATGTTCGTGACTGTGTTGTTATCCATGTTATGCCTCCAATTCGGCATTGATTGAAAAACCTGAGATGACGTTTAGCGCCATAACAGTATTCAGATGTTGTAGTAATAAAGGATCGATTGCTGAGAGTGTTCGACCTGATTGCAATTCAGTGAGGAGTTGGTGGCTCTCTTCACTCAAACTATGGCTCTCAACCTGTGAATTCTCAGCTCGGATTAACACCCCAAATTCAGCTTGGTTGATGTCTAGCCCATCAAGTTGCTGCTGATAGATGGCGTGTTCAAGCGCGATAATCGTGTAACTAGAATGAATCAGTGTTATTGAATCTTTGAGATGAAAGACTAAAGCGCCTTGTTGCTCTTGTGGTACATCTGCAAGGCAAGAAAGAGGTCTCTGGTCGACATGTGCTTGTGACGAAAACCTTACCAAGCTATCTTTCTGCCATTCATACAAAGCCACTTCACCGAGATAAGGTGCAGCCTCAATAACGGCAGGAAAGGCTTGGATAGTCTGTTCAAAGTGTTCACCGTAACCACTGACATCACCAGAGGTTGATGGGTAACTTAAGACATGTTGACGAGCCATTTGTTGGAAGCACTCTTCACCAACCAACATTTCAGTGAGTGGGTAGGTTGCTACCAGAACTTCGCTCAAGCTGATCACAAAGTTATTACGGTAAATCTGGATTAGCTGTTCATCCGTAAAATGGTCGCTCACTATGTCGCAGTACTCACCATTGTTTTGATAGCGTAGGGCGTTAGCAAACTCCAATTGAACCTCTGCTAGGGAGTGGCTCATGAGGCGCGACTCCTTTGGTTGAACTTGTCGTGTTGATACAAGATATCACTGGCTTTGGTTGCTTCAGCCAATAAAACTTGTGGCTCTGGGATATCGAGATCCCACTCAATCAAGGTATGGCGCAAACCATGTTGTGCAACCCAGTCAGTGTAGAGTTTCCACACTTCGTCACAGACAGGTTTACTGTGTGTGTCTATCCAGATCTCACCTTGTTCAAGCTTCTTTTTGGTAAAACCTGCCAAGTGAATCTCTTCAACTTTGTCTGCTGGTATTCCGTTTAAGTACTCTTCACAACTAAAGCCATGATTAAAAGATGAGACGAAAATATTATTGAAATCGAGCAGTAGGCGACACTCAGTACGCTTTTGTACCTCAGCCAAAAACTCCCACTCTGGAATCGTTGAATGCTTGAAAGCGAGGTAGCTTGATGGGTTCTCAATTAACATTGGGCGCTGCAGATTGTCTTGCACCTCGATGACGTTACGGCAGAAGACGTCCAACGCTTCTTCGGTATAAGGTAGTGGTAGCAGGTCATTGAAGTAGTGACCGCCAGTTTGGCTCCAACTCAAATGATCAGAAACCAGGAAGGGTTCGATATCATCAATAAGTGTTTTGAGTTGCAGTAAGTGCTGTTGGTTGATTCGTTCAACAGAACCAAGAGACAACCCGACACCATGACAGCTTATGTGGTGATGATTGCGAATCTCTCGGAGTTGTTGGCGCTGTGAAGAATGGGGTAAGAAGTAGTTTTCGCTGTGAACTTCTAACCAACTTACTAAGGCTGGATTTTGGCTAAAGAAGTCCAAGTGCGGTGTTCTAAGGCCAACCCCTGCGTAGGGGTGAAGAGTTTGAGTCACAACGATTCTCCTAACAAGAAGTGGAGGTGAGCTGAGTGTCAGCTCACCATACTAAGCAGCTCAATTATGATGATTGAGTGTTACCACCTGATAATTTGCCACATAGCCCTTTAGGTACGACTACGAACGCATCGGATTGGTTGTCTTCTTTTGCTGTACCCGCACATGAGCTTGTTTTGGTTGCACAATCATTTTGGCCAGCTTTTGCCACGCCGTAGCATTTTTCTTTTGCTGCTGCTTCCGCAGGTGCTGATGTAAGAACTGCACCGCCGAACGCTAGTACACTTGTGATTGCAGCTGTAACAGCAAGATTAGAATTTTTCATAGTCATTCCCTCTAGGACTTAATAGTATTTTCATATCGCAGGTTAATGGATTGTTAACTTGCTTACTAAAAAGGATTGGAACAACCGGGAAATAATTTCACGGCATTATAAAAAATATCAACATTAATGATGTTTCATCTCTTAAGTAATTGAATTAATGATGTTAATTTTTGATTGTTTTTTCTTCTTATTATCCTAAACGCAGCCTAGTGTTTAGGTTATAATCAACTTTTATGTATAAATACCCAGTAGTGAGCATATCCAATGATAGATCCTTCGCTTTTACTCGATGGCCTAAACGATAAACAACGTGAGGCGGTCGCGGCACCTTTAGAAAACCTACTTATTCTGGCAGGTGCAGGCAGTGGTAAAACGCGAGTGTTGGTGCATCGTATTGCTTGGCTGCAAAGCGTAGAGCAAGCATCGCCGTTCTCTATTATGTCGGTTACCTTCACCAACAAAGCGGCAGCAGAGATGCGTGGTCGTATTGATGAGTTGATGATGGGTAGTTCGTCAGGCATGTGGAACGGCACCTTCCACGGTATTTGTCACCGCATCCTTCGTGCTCACTACCTAGATGCAAAACTGCCAGAAGATTTCCAGATCATTGATTCTGATGATCAGATTCGTTTGCTACGCCGCTTAATCAAGGCGCAAAACCTTGATGAAAAGCAGTGGCCTGCCAAGCAAGCTTCTTGGTGGATCAATGGTAAGAAAGACGAGGGATTACGCCCAAGTCACATTGACGCCTACCATGATCCAATAACTCAAACGTGGTTAAAGATCTATTCTGCTTACCAAGAAGCATGTGACCGTGCTGGCTTGGTCGACTTTGCGGAAATCTTGCTGAGATCGCATGAGCTATTACGCGATAAGAAACACATCCGAGAGCACTACCAAGCACGCTTTAAGCATATCCTTGTCGACGAATTCCAAGATACCAACAACATCCAATACGCTTGGCTTCGCATGATGGCTGGCCCAGATTGTCGCGTGATGATCGTAGGCGATGATGACCAATCTATCTATGGTTGGCGTGGTGCGAAGATCGAAAATATTCAGAAGTTCTTGGATGAATTCCCAGGTGCTTCGACGGTTCGACTTGAACAAAACTACCGTTCAACCAAAACCATTCTGCAGGCGTCGAACGAGCTTATCTCGAACAACACCGAGCGTATGGGTAAAGAGCTGTGGACTGATGGCAACGATGGCGAGCCAATCTCTGTGTACTCAGCTTATAACGAGTTAGATGAAGCACGTTTCACGGTTAGCAAAATCAAAGAGTGGCAAGAGAAAGGCGGTGCGTTAGAAGATACCGCGATGCTTTATCGTAATAACGCCCAATCTCGAGTTCTTGAAGAAGCTTTGATTCAAGGTGGTCTACCTTACCGAATCTACGGCGGTATGCGATTCTTCGAGCGTCAAGAAATCAGAGATGCCTTGAGCTACATGCGCTTAATGAGTAATCGCAGTAATGATGCCGCGTTTGAACGTGTGGTTAATACGCCAACGCGTGGCTTGGGCGATAAAACGTTAGAAACGATTCGTCTTGCCGCTCGTGATCGTGGTGCAACCATGTGGGAAGCAAGTGTTGCTTTGATAGAAGAGCAAGTGCTACCCGGTCGTGCTGCGGGTGCATTGAGTCGCTTTATCGAGCTGATTAATGCGCTTGAAGATGACACGCTAGAACTTAGCCTGCATGAACAAACCGACCACGTGATTAAATCGTCGGGTCTGTTTGCTATGTACGAGCAAGAGAAGGGTGAGAAGTCGAAGGCACGTATCGAGAACTTGGAAGAATTGGTAACGGCAACGCGCCAGTTTGAAAAGCCGGAAGAAGCGGATGAGATGAGCATGCTGACGGCGTTCTTAACTCACGCAGCTTTGGAAGCGGGTGAAGGTCAGGCCGATGAGTTTGACGATGCGGTTCAGTTAATGACTTTGCACAGTGCTAAAGGCCTAGAGTTTCCAATGGTGTTCATGGTGGGTGTCGAAGAAGGCATGTTCCCAAGCCAGATGTCGGCCGAAGAAGCGGGGCGTTTAGAAGAAGAGCGTCGCCTGTGTTACGTAGGCATGACCCGTGCGATGGAGAAGCTTTACATCACTTATGCTGAGATGCGTCGTCTGTACGGTCAGGACAAATATCATAAGCCATCACGTTTTATTCGTGAGCTGCCAGAAACCTGTCTGGATGAAGTGCGTATGAAAGCGCAAGTCAGCCGCCCTGCAAGCAGTGGTCGCTTTAGCCAAACCGCTGTGAAAGAGAACTTCAATGAAACAGGCTTTAGCTTGGGCTCTCGCGTGAAGCACCCTAAGTTTGGTGAAGGCACCATCATCAACTTCGAAGGAAGTGGCCCACAAAGCCGAGTTCAAGTGGCGTTTAATGGTGAAGGGATTAAGTGGTTAGTAACGGCTTACGCGCGTTTAGAGCAGCTTTAATCTATTACTTCAGCATCTAATAACCGTTCATTATTGAAAACAAAAAGAGCAGCCAATGGCTGCTCTTTTTTATTGCGTACCGCTTTAAGCGGTCATAATACATGACTGACTAGAAGGGATCTTACAGTGCTTCAAGTGCCGCTTCGTAGTTTGGTTCTTCAGTGATCTCTGCAACCAACTCACTGTGTGTTACCACACCCTTTTCATCAACAACGACAACTGCACGTGTTGTTAGGCTTGCTAGTGGACCTTCAGCAATCGCTACGCCGTAGTCTGATGCGAATGTAGGAGAACGGAAAGTTGAAGCGTGTTGAACGCCTTCAATGCCTTCTAGTTCGCAGAAGCGACCTGCAGCAAATGGTAGGTCAGCAGAAATACAAACAACCACCGTGTTCTCAAGCTCTGCCGCTTTTGCGTTGAACGTACGTACGCTCGTTGCACAAGTTGCTGTGTCGATGCTTGGGAAGATGTTTAGAACCACTTTCTTGCCTGCAAGAGAAGCAAGAGTCAGTTCAGAAAGATCGCCTGCAGTTAGTGCAAAGCTTGGTGCTTGTTCGCCAGTTTGTGGGAATGTGCCAGTTAGCGGTACAGCAGCGCCTTTGAAGGTAACGTGTGACATGAATTTGTCCTTAGTTTACTTATGGTTATGAAACTAGTTGAGCCTAGTAAGACTTACGTTACTCGGAAGTGGTTAAGAAGTGAATTATTTAAATGTCAGAATTGTAATCAAAGGTCTTTGATTTATTTGCTTTAGGGGAAGAAAAAGCGGGACGACAGATAAAGAAAAACCCCGAGAGCTTGCGCTCATCGGGGTCTATAGTCTTACTCGCAGCAATCCGGCTACTAAGTGTGCTCCATGCATCAAATCCATGATAGTGTGCTGTTATCCTTCAGCGTATTCCTTTCGTCGCCTTCCTAGCGGTGTCCTTGATCTTATCCTGATCTGCCAACAATCCTCGTTAGCGCGCGTCACTTGTTCCTTGAGCGGTGTCCTTGACATCATCCTGATGTTCAGTCCTTTCCTCGTCCAGAGGTGTCCATTGTCTTTCCTTAGTAGCAACCATCCTAGTTACTATTGCGTCCATTCAATGTCCATTTCGCTATCCATGCCGATTATTCATCCTGAGTAATCGAATCTTCATCCTGAAGATAACCAAGTCCTTGGCGTTTCCTGTTCCGTGTCAGCATCCTTCCGACACCATTCATATTACCGATTCCTTATTTATCAGCAATGGTGCATAAGCGAATTTCTATATAATTATTTGAATGATAAATGTACGTATTGTTTAATTTCAATCGGTTACGGTTTGTGGGTGACTAATTTCGTCATCAAATATCGATATTTACTCACTGCCTTGTGAGAGATCTCGCACAAGGCAGCGAGTAAAAAGGGAGGATTATTCCCTACTGACCAATGGCTGCACCTTCACGACGAGGGTCTGCAGCGCCTTCTAAACCATCTTTTGTGATGCGAATCGCGTGTAAACCAGAGTTAAGATCGCGAACGTTGACCTCAAATCCCATCTTTTCTAGCTCAGGTTTGAAGTTTTCCGCTGATGTTCCTTTTTCCAAATCTAAGGTACCGAAGCGGTTTAGGAAGTGTGGTTGATTGATGGCTTGCTGAATATCCATGTCCCATTGGGTATGAGCAATGATCGCTTGTGCCACATAACCTATGATACGGCTGCCTCCCGGAGAGCCAATTGCCATGTAAGGTATATCGTCTTGCATGATGATGGTCGGTGCCATTGAAGAGCGCGGACGCTTACCCGGTTCAAGTCGGTTCGCGATAGGTTTGCCATCGTTATGAGTCTTGAATGAGAAGTCGGTTAGTTCGTTATTGAGTAGGAAACCTCTAACCATCAAACGTGAGCCAAAGGCATTCTCAATAGTGGTAGTCATCGATACGACATTGCCATCACTATCGACAATGTTGAAGTGGCTGGTGGACGGCAACTCAATAGAAACATCTTGGCTTCTCTGCATCGCATGATCCCACGGTGGGGTGCCTGAAGGTGCGCTGTCTAATGCCTTACCTGCGGTAATTAACTGAGCACGCTCCTGCAAATAGTCAGTATTCACTAACCCTTGGGTTGGCATAGGCACATAATCTTGGTCTGCCATGTACATACCACGGTCTGCAAAGGCTAAGCGAGAAGCGTCTGCTAACACTTGCCAAGATTTTGCGTCGTTTGGCCCCCATGATTTGAGGTCAAACTGCTCAGTCATTGCAAGGATTTGTCCAACCGTTAACGCACCTGAACTTGGTGGCCCCATTCCGCAAATATCGTAGCTTTCATAAGCAGAACAAACCGGTTCGCGCTGCTTGATCGAATAGGCGTCGAAATCTTTCTGTGCCAATACGCCCGGGTTACCTTTCGCTGTTTGTACTGTGTTAATGATGTCGGCAGAAATCTCACCTTGGTAGAAAGCTTTAGCACCATCCTTCGAGATAGCGTGTAACGTTGCCGCGTATTCAGGGTTCTTAAGTTGCGTGCCAGCGGCTTTCGGGCTGCCATCGGCATTGAAGAAGTAGGCTTTAGTTGTCGCAAAGCGGCTCAGACGTTCTTGGTCGTTTTCGATCAAGGTGGCTAAACGTGGGCTGATAGTAAAACCTTCTTCAGCTAACTGAGCGATAGGTTTAATCAGTGATGCCCATTCGAGCTTGCCGTATTTCTGGTGAGTGTCCCACAGCAATTGCACCGTGCCCGGCGTGGCAACAGAACGACCGCCAACCACGGCATCATAGAATTTAAGCGGTTGTCCGTTTTCGTCTTGGAATAGACGTGGGGTGGCATCAAGTGGCGCAGTTTCACGGCCATCGTAGGTCTTGAGCTGTTTGTCTTTGCCATCAAAATAGACAAGGAACGCGCCGCCACCAATACCTGATGACTGAGGTTCCACTAAGCCAAGCATAAGCTGCACGGCAACCATGGCGTCAATTGCGTTACCACCACGGGCAAGTACATCAGCACCGGCTTGTGTTGCAAGAGGGTTGGCTGCGGTGACCATCCAATCGTTGGCTTTAACGAGTTGTTTGGTTTCTAAACCACTACTTTGTTCGGGTGCGACGGAATCGGCAGCTTGATTTGCCCAACTGACGTGAGAGGCAAAAAGTAGGGTAGAAGTGGCGAGGGTTGTTAGTTTTGTTTTCCACTGCATGATCTTCTCCTTTTAATATGCAGAGCTAGATTGGCAGCGGAAAGATTAGATAGCCAGTGCGTTGTTAACGAATTGTAATCTTGATTCGAATTTAAGCGATTAAACCGGACAGCGACTGCCAAAGAATACTCGCGCCAATCAGGCTGAATACCACGCCACATAAGCCATCGATGTATACCGTTGCTTCGCTAAGTTTCTTCTGTAGAGCCTTAGTCGAAAGCATCCACGCCAGTAGTGAAAACCAAAACAGAGACAGACCAAACAAGATAATAAGCGCAAAGCCTTTACCTGATAGAGACATGTCGGCAGGCACTAAGCTCGACATCAAGCTAATAAAGAACACCAAAGCTTTTGGGTTGAGAATATTGGTCGCAAACCCTTTCGAAAATGCCTGACGCTTGTTGGTCAGAATCAGATCTTTGGCATTGACGGTATCGTCGTCATCGTCGTGGTTCTGAATGATTTGCCAGGTTGCTTTAAGTGCACCGTAGCCTAAGTACAGCAAGTAGCTACCGCCAGCCAACTGGATAATGGCAAATAGGGTTGGTTGCTGGTGGACTAGGTAACTGATTCCCGTCAGGCTGAGCAACGAATGCAGTAAGATCCCGCAAGATAAACCAAGCGCAATGTACAAGCCTGTTTGTCTGCCGTGGCGTGTCGCATTTTGCACGACTAACGCAAAGTCAGGGCCGGGGCTCATCAAAGCGATGAAATGGATAGAGGCGAGGGTGATCAGTATGGTGACTTCGTTCATGTCAGTTCTCAATAACGTTGCCGCTATTATTAAATAAGTAATCGTATTGAGCGTAGCTTACCGCGATTTGAAATCGAGCCATTGTAAATTATCAACACTTAGTTGATTTGTGAGGGTGGTACGCCGAATGTGGTTTTGAATGCCTTGGAGAAGTGTGCTTGATCATAGAAGCCTACTTGGTGCGCGACTTTAGTACCACAGATCCCAGATTTAATCAGGCGCATGCTCTGTTCCATACGTAAACGGCTCAGCCACGCGTAAGGGGTGATGCCCATTCTGTTCTTAAAGTGGCGTTGGAATTGAGTTGTGGTTAAGCCGCACAGCTCAGACAGTTGTTCTAATCGCACTGGCTGGTCCAAATTCGCCATCAAATAGTCTTTGAGTGTATTAATCGATTGATTACCCAGTTTGATGTCACTCTTCGATCCAAATTTTGCATAACGATCGACAATCGTTGAGAACCCCTCGAATGGTAAGCAATCTTGAGCGAGTTGGCTGATGCTTTGATTGATTAACAGGCCGTGTAAGTTGCGTAATTGTAAAAACGCAGCTTGATCGGAGAGGATCAACTCAGAAAAGCCTAATGTGTGACCATTTTGCTTGGGATCGGCAAGATCTTGAAACCATTGAGGAGAAACTGCAAACACACTGACTTGATAACCTGAATCGAGTTTGGAGTGCCCATCATGCAGCTCATCAGGTGGCATGATAACCACTTGGCCTGCACCGACATGGTGGCTCGCCCCTTTATAGGCGAATTTTTGCTGCCCTTGGGTAATTAAGCCGATGTGAAAGTCCAAATGATAGTGACGCTGAAAAGCAAACTCTTGGTATTGAGCTTGGATCAGGCTGATATCTTCTGTTGGGGTAGAGTAGTAGTGGACTTTATCCATGGTACAAAAAAGCTTGGTCAAATAGTCATCAATTCAACCAAGCTTATCTGCGTATTAAGGGATTGTCTTGTAAAAAACGATCAATATCACTGTTTCGCGCGTTTGTTCTTCTTGTTGTTACGCAGGCCATCAAAGCTGAAAATAACCAGTGCTCCCCATATGAAAGCAAAGGTGATCGCTTTATCTGAGGTAAAGGCTTCGCCGTAGATCAGAACCGCCAGTAAGAACATCAAGCTTGGACCGATGTACTGGAAGAAACCGAGTGTTGATAGCTTCAAGCGAGTTGCAGCGCCAGTAAAACACAGCAATGGAACCGTGGTGATCACACCGGCAGCAACCAGTAATAGGTTGAGTTGCATCGGGTTCATCGATAAGTTTGAGGTCGGGCTATCGGCAATAAACAGTAAGTAGGTTGCGGCGAGAGGCAGCATCACCAGAGTTTCAATGAACAGACCCGTTTGTGCTTCTAAGCTGACTTTCTTACGCAGCAAGCCATAAAAGCCAAAGCTAAAGGCTAGGGCAATGGCGACGATCGGTACTGAGCCGAAGGCAATTAATTGGATTAATACGCCAATCGCAGCAAGAGCCACAGCAAACCATTGCAGCTTACGTAAGCGTTCGCCGAGGAAGAGCATCCCAAGTAACACGTTAATCAGAGGGTTGATGTAATACCCCAAACTGGCATCGAGCATGTGATTGGAGTTCACCGCCCAGATAAAGATCAGCCAGTTTGCACCCACCAAAATAGATGTCGCCACCAAATAGAGCATTTTTGGTTTTGAGGTCAGGGTGTCACGGACTTTACGCCAGCTGCGGCCAATGTGCAGTAAGAAAGCGAGTAGGAAAAAAGACCATACTACACGGTGGCTGAGGATCTCTAACGGGGAAACGTCACTTAAAGATTTGAAATATATAGGGGCGATACCCCACATTGTGTAAGCGCCGACGGCAAGCAAAACTCCTTGGCGCGTACGTTGTTGTTCTTCCTGTGTCATGCATCTTTCTCTAGCACTGAGTGCTTATTAATAAGATTTATAAGAGAGTTGGTCAGTATAGGAGCGATAACCCTTTTCACCTAACAATTTGCGGTTTAATTCGCCAGCGTTCCCCTCTACAATGTGCGACTTGCTTGCCGAAGATGCTTGCTGATTTCATACCTCGATTAGGAACCACAATGACCGCCACTCTGATTGCTGAGCAAATACCAACTCCCGCGAATGATGCGCAAACCATCTTGCAAGATGTGTTCGGCTATCAAAGCTTTCGCGATGGTCAGCAAGAGGTCATTGATTTGGCCGTTGAAGGCAAAGACAGCTTGGTGATTATGCCAACCGGTGGTGGTAAATCTCTGTGTTACCAAATTCCGGCTTTGGTTCGTGAAGGGCTGACTCTGGTTATCTCACCGCTGATCTCGTTGATGAAAGACCAAGTCGACCAATTGAAGGCCAATGGTGTTGCCGCTGAGTGTATTAACTCTTCAATGCCACGTGACCAATTGCTGAATGTGTTCAATCGTATGAACTCAGGTCAGCTGAAAATGGTGTATGTGTCACCAGAGCGTGTGTTGATGCGTGATTTTATCGAGCGTCTTCAGGGTTTACCGCTTTCAATGATTGCAGTCGATGAAGCGCACTGTATCTCTCAATGGGGTCACGACTTCCGCCCTGAATACGCATCATTAGGCCAGCTTAAACAGTACTTTCCGCATGTGCCTTACATGGCGCTCACAGCAACCGCTGATGATGCGACGCGTAAAGATATTATCTCGCGCCTACAGCTCCTGGACCCGCATACTTACTTAGGCAGCTTTGATCGCCCTAATATTCGCTACAACTTGGTTGAGAAGCACAAACCCGTGTCACAGGTGGTTCGCTACCTAGAAACACAAAAGGGCAATTGCGGCATCATCTACTGTGGTAGCCGTAAGAAAGTGGAGATGGTGACCGAGAAGCTGTGCAATAACGGTATTCGCGCCGCGGGTTATCACGCTGGTATGGACACCGATGAGCGTGCTTACGTTCAAGAAGCCTTTCAACGCGATGATATTCAGATCGTGGTCGCGACTGTGGCTTTCGGTATGGGCATCAACAAACCCAACGTACGTTTCGTGGTGCACTTTGATATCCCACGTAATATCGAGTCTTACTATCAAGAGACAGGCCGTGCAGGTCGTGATGGTTTGCCTGCTGAAGCGATGATGTTGTTTGACCCGGCTGATATGGGTTGGCTGCGTCGTATGCTAGATGAGAAAGAAGAAGGCCCACAGAAACAAGTTGAGATGCACAAGCTGAATGCGATGAGTGCCTTTGCTGAAGCGCAAACGTGTCGTCGTCAGGTTCTGCTTAACTATTTTGGCGAATATCGCGAGAAGCAATGTGGCAACTGCGATATCTGCTTAGATCCACCAAAACACTTTGACGCGACCCAAGAAGCACAGAAGGCGTTGTCTTGTGTGTACCGTGTGAATCAGTCATTTGGTATGGGCTACGTGGTCGAAGTAATGCGAGGCATGCAGAACATCCGTGTCCGCGATAATGGTCACGATAAGCTATCTACCTACGGTATTGGCCGCGATCACAGTCATGATTACTGGATCAGTATCTTCCGTCAGCTGATTCATAAAGGCTTGCTGTTCCAGAACATCACTCGTAACTCAACTTTACAGCTAACAGAAGAAGCCCGCCCGCTGCTGCGCGGTGAGATGTCTTTGGAATTGGCTGTTCCTCGTTTAGATACAGCGGTGCGTAATGCTAAGTCCGATAAGTTAAGCAGCAAGAATTACGATAAGAAGCTGTTTGCGAAACTGCGTAAGCTGCGTAAGTCGATTGCTGATGAAGATGGCTTGCCACCATATGTGGTATTCAGTGACGCGACCTTGATTGATATGGCTGAAATACTACCTACTTCATACGGAGAAATGCTGGCAGTCAACGGTGTCGGTCAACGTAAACTGGATAAGTACGCAGACCCATTCCTAGATCTGATTCAAGAACACATCACCACACACGGCTAGTTTGCGAGAAACGTCTAACTAATAGAAAAAGAATAAGGTTGATAGGGACATGACAACACAAACAGAATTTGGCTTAAGAGAGTATTTAGCTGAGGAAGGGCGTTTATTGATTACGTCTCCAAGTTTTGATTTTGATTCTTATGAAGTGCTAGGTGAAAAGCTGGTGGCGTTGTTGTCAGCGTCAGTTGTTGAAAAGCAATGGGACGCCGATATGCACTCTTGGTTGATTGATTTTGAAGACTGTCGAATGTTTTTAAAGTCTGAGCATTACAGCGAATCAATTTGGTTTGAGTCGTTAAACGCTGAAGAAAGCCGAGAAGAGTTTGATTATCTCGCGACGCTTTTCAAGCGCGGTTTTTAACTTTAGGCATAGCTTCTAAAGCACAGCTTCTAGCGCTATTCACCAATAAAAGTGAGGATAAACGTTTGCGTTTGTTCTCACCATTGCAGCCAATATTGATTAATGTATAATCGCCCGCCGCTCAATAGAGCAAATTATAGAAACATTTTTAATTCACATTATTGGTAAGAGCTTTCTTGGATTATTCGAAGAAATGACTCGATTTGGGTTCCCTCACCCCCAAACCAAACTAAAAAGGTACAGCATGAGTAACTTTACCCCTGCGCAACAGCGCAAAGCCCTAGCACTATTAGTTTTGTTCCATTTGGTGATTATTGCGTCAAGCAACTATCTGGTTCAGCTACCTTTTACCGTCTTCGGTATGCACACCACTTGGGGTGCTTTCACTTTCCCGTTTATCTTCCTAGCGACCGATCTGACCGTACGCATTTTTGGCGCGCAGCTTGCCCGTAAAATTATTTTCTTAGTGATGTTACCAGCGCTGGCCGTTTCTTATTTCTTGTCAGTGGTGTTCTTTGAAGGTTCATTCCAAGGCTTTAGCCAATTAGGTGAGTTCAACTTGTTTGTTGCTCGTATCGCCGCGGCGAGCTTCATGGCTTATTTACTGGGTCAGATCTTAGATGTGCATGTTTTCAACCGTCTGCGTCAGCTTAAACAGTGGTGGGTTGCCCCAACATGTTCAACGCTATTCGGTAATGCCATTGATACAATCGCTTTCTTTGCGATTGCTTTCTATCAAAGCCCAGATCCATTTATGGCCGAGCATTGGACTGAGATTGCTTTAGTCGATTACGGATTCAAACTTATCATCAGCCTAGGCTTGTTCGTGCCTATGTACGGCGTGCTTCTTAACTACATTGTTAGAAAGCTAACCGCAGTGAACCCTGACTTTAAAGCGACAGGCGTGAACGCTTAAGTTTGAGATTTGTAACACAAAGCATTAATGCAGCGATAAGAAAAAGCCCAAGTTAGTCTATTAACTTGGGCTTTTTTAATTTCTAGCGTCAGATACTAATATCAGAGGCATTTAATATTCAATGGCCAGCCAATATCGGTTTGTCTATTCGACTCGATCTCTAGCTCTGCAGCGGTCAGCGGATTGTCAGCTAACCATTGCTTAGAAAGCGTTAGGGTTAGATTGTTGTCATTCGTCGTCAGTTTGAACTCAGGCTCTAGCGCTGGGTTACGACGGTGGGTCAGCAAAATAGCTAAACGCAGAATACGTAAAATACGCTTGCTACTGGTTCCTGAGATAGCGTGTTGCTCTGGTAATGAGGTTAACTGTTCACGGTAGCGACGAGTTAACTCACCCAAGTAGTGCTTTTGCGCTCGAGTAAAGCCAGGTAGGTCTAAGTTTTGCAGCAGATAAGCGCTGTGCTCACCGCCTTTTTTGAAATCGATGGTTAAACCAATCTCGTGAAGCTTAGCTGCCGTTTGCAATAGCACACCAGCTTGAGGTTCTGAAACCCACGCTTCGGCGCCCGCTTGGTCTAGCAGCGTTTGTGCGACTACAGCAACTTGTTCACCGTAGCTTACGTCCATTTGGTATCGTGATTGAACACTCTTAATGGTACGCGCTCGGATATCTTCTTGGCGAAGCTCATCAACCATCTCGTAGGCTAGGCCTTCCCGGAGTGCGCCGCCTGCGAGTGTCATTGAATCTATTTCAAGCAACTCAAAAATAGCAATAAGAATGGAAAGGCCACTCGGGAACACTAATGCGCGTTCAAGGGTAAGTCCTTCTATTTCTAGCTCTTCCAAGCGCTCAGTAATCATCGCTTGTTTCTGTAGACGCTTAAGTTTGGCATGAGTAATCACTTCATCCATGCCTTGCGCCAACATGATCTCTTGCAGTGCTTGAACGGTACCGCTGGCGCCCACACACACATCCCATCCGATATCAGTGTAGCTATCTAGGATAGGAGCCAACGTCGACTTCGCCGCTTCAATGGCGTTGTTAAAGTTGGTAGCGGTTAATTGGCGGTTTTTAAAGTGGCGCTCAAGCCAAGTAACACAGCCCATCTTTAGGCTGGTTAGTGCTTTCGCTGAGAAGCCTTCACCTATGATCATCTCGGTGCTTGCGCCACCAATATCAACAACCAGTCGGCGGCCGCTGCCACCAGAAGTGTGTGCTACGCCTTTATAGATAGTCGCAGCTTCTTCTTCTCCGGAGATAACATTGATGTCGTAACCAAGGATCTGGTTCGCTTTCTCTAGAAATATATCCACATTGATAGCAGTACGTAGGGTCGCTGTACCGACAATGCGGATATTTTCTTTCGGAATATCTTGAAGTCGCTCTGCAAAGAGACTCAAACAGTCCCAACCGCGCTGCATGGCTTCTGTACTAAGCGCATTATTTTCATCTAAGCCTGCAGCTAAACGCACTTTGCGCTTAATTTTAGCCATGGTTTGTACGCTGCCATCGATATGACGCACAACGAGCATATGAAAACTGTTCGACCCGAGGTCGATTGCAGCGTAAAGCGGGGGTGACACTGTTTGACTCATAAGCGACTAAGCTTCCTTGTTATGACGCGGTTGGCGTGGGCGACGGTTCTGGTTTGGTTTACGGTTCCCGTTGCGTGGGCCATTGTTGTTTGAGCGGCGTTGTTGCGGGTTACGTGTACGTAAGCGCAATGGTGCTGGTAGATCTTCTAGCAGTGCAGAAGCATCGTAGTCAGACACAGGGATCGCGTGCTCAATGTATTCTTCGATTGGTGGCAAGTTGATTGCGTAATCTTCACAAGCAAAGCTGATCGAGTGACCACTTGCACCAGCACGACCTGTACGGCCGATACGGTGAACGTAATCTTCACAGTCATCAGGTAGGTCGAAGTTGAATACGTGTGTTACTTGAGGAATGTGTAGACCACGTGCTGCAACGTCGGTTGCGACAAGCAGGTCAACATCACCTTTAGTGAATTGCTCAAGAATCTTTTCACGTTTCTTCTGAGGAACATCGCCAGTTAGCAGGCCAACACGGTGACCATCTGCAGCTAGGTGACCCCAAACAGACTCACATTTGTGCTTAGTGTTAGCGAAGATGATAGCACGCTCTGGCCACTCTTCTTCAACTAGAGTCTGCAGCAGTGCCATTTTGTGTTCGTTTGATGGGTAGAACAGCTCTTCCTGAATGCGGTGACCTGTTTTACGCTCTGGCTCAACAACAACATGCTCTGGGTTGTGCATGTGTTCGAACGCTAGCTCTTGTACGCGGTAAGACAATGTCGCAGAGAACAGCATGTTCAGGCGATCTTTTGGCTCAGGCATACGGCGGAACAAGAAGCGGATGTCTTTGATGAAACCAAGATCGAACATGCGATCAGCTTCGTCAAGAACAACAGCTTGAATGTGGTTAAGGTTAAATACCTTCTGCTTGTAGAAATCGATGATGCGGCCAGTCGTACCAATTAAGATATCTGCGCCTTCTTCGATTTTACCTAGTTGCTTGTCGTAGCTTTCGCCACCGTAAGCAAGTGCTGCCTTGATACCTGTGCTTTCAACCAGAGAGTCAGCATCGTTGTAGATCTGAATCGCGAGTTCACGCGTTGGTGCCATAATAATCGCACGTGGCTGGTTAGGCTTACGCCCTTCATGCTCAGATGTTTTTAGCAGGTGGTTAAAAGTAGCAGTAAGAAACGCAAGCGTTTTACCAGTACCCGTTTGGGCCTGGCCTGCAATGTCTTGGCCGGTGAGCAGTACCGGGAGCGCCAAGGCTTGGATAGGGGTACAATAATCGAACCCTTTTTTCTCCAATCCTTCAATGACTTGCGGAAGTAAATCCAAGTCGGCGAACTTTTGCTCTGTGATATGCGTCTTTTTCATTGCTATAGAATATCAGCTTAAGCTTGCAATACGAAAGTAAATACATTCCAATAGGGCATCTATTTACTGGTTATCATCCAACCAGTTCTAAAAAATACATTGGAGTGGAAGATGAGTGATAAGATTTTGCAGCTAACTGATGACGGTTTTGATAACGATGTAATCAATGCTGCAGGCCCTGTTCTTGTTGATTTTTGGGCAGAATGGTGTGGTCCATGTAAAATGATTGCGCCGATTCTTGATGAAATCGCAGACGAGTACGAAGGCAAGCTCACAATCGGTAAATTAAATATCGACCAAAATGCTGGTACTCCACCAAAGTTTGGTATTCGCGGTATTCCAACGCTACTTCTTTTCAAAGATGGCGGCGTAGCAGCGACTAAAGTTGGTGCATTATCTAAAACTCAACTTAAAGAGTTCTTAGACGCTAACCTTTAATCAGGTCAGCATTTGAAAAGAAACCGTGCAGTTAACAAATGCGCGGTTTTGTTTTTTCTAAGCTATGGACTAGTCTTAGTTTTAGTGCTAATTTATCGCACGTTAATTGAACGAATTTCTCTTCTTGGTCGATCCTGTGACCAAATCCTTCTTAACTTAAGAAAACAGATCCTATTTTGACTAAACAAACTTCCACCACTATGAATCTTACTGAACTGAAGAACAGACCTGTGTCTGAGCTTGTTAAACTTAGCGAAAGCTTAGGTCTTGAAAATCAAGCTCGCCTAAGAAAACAAGACATTATCTTCTCCATCCTTAAAGCGCATGCAAAAAGTGGTGAAGACATCTTTGGTGATGGTGTTCTAGAAATTCTTCAAGACGGTTTTGGTTTCCTACGTAGCGCCGACAGTTCATACCTGGCTGGCCCAGATGATATCTACGTATCACCAAGCCAAATTCGTCGTTTTAACCTACGTACAGGTGACTCTATTGGCGGTAAAATCCGTCCACCTAAAGACGGTGAGCGTTACTTTGCACTGCTTAAAGTAAACACGGTTAACTACGACAAGCCAGACAACGCACGTAACAAGATTCTTTTCGAAAACCTTACTCCTCTTCACGCTAACGAACGTATGGTGATGGAAGCGGGTAATGGTGCAACTGAAGATATTACGGCTCGTATTCTTGACCTTGCATCTCCAATTGGTAAAGGTCAGCGTGGTCTGATTGTTGCTCCGCCTAAAGCGGGTAAGACAATGCTTCTGCAAAACATTGCTCAAAGCATTGCACGTAACCATCCTGAGTGTGAACTAATGGTTCTACTTATCGATGAGCGTCCAGAAGAAGTAACAGAAATGCAGCGTCTAGTTAAAGGCGAAGTAGTTGCTTCAACATTCGATGAGCCAGCATCTCGCCACGTACAAGTTGCAGAAATGGTTATCGAGAAAGCGAAGCGCCTTGTTGAACACAAGAAAGATGTAGTTATCCTACTGGATTCTATTACTCGTCTAGCTCGTGCTTACAACACTGTGATTCCTTCATCAGGTAAAGTTCTTACTGGTGGTGTTGATGCGAATGCTCTACATCGTCCAAAGCGTTTCTTCGGTGCGGCACGTAACGTAGAAGAAGGCGGTAGCTTAACGATCATCGCAACAGCACTGGTTGATACTGGTTCTAAGATGGATGAAGTTATCTACGAAGAATTCAAAGGTACAGGTAACATGGAACTGCACCTTAACCGTAAGATTGCTGAAAAACGCGTATTCCCAGCGATTGATTTCAACCGCTCTGGTACTCGTCGTGAAGAGCTTCTTACCAAGAACGATGAACTACAGAAGATGTGGATACTGCGTAAGATTGTTCACCCAATGGGCGAAATCGACGCAATGGAATTCCTTATCGACAAGCTAGCAATGACGAAAACGAACGATGAGTTCTTTGACGCAATGCGTCGTCAGTAATATTGATTAGCTGATCGTATTTAATAAGCGCTGCCCTCGGGTGGCGCTTTTTATTTGCATTTTGTAGCGCCAGCTTGCAGAATGAGCAAAAGTGTTACAAGGACGTTAAAATGCAACATGGACTGTTGTCATCATTACTCCTGTCTACTTCACTGTTATTTTCACCGGTTGGTATGAGCTATGCCACCGAGATGTCTCCACTTACAGTAGAGTCTTGGCTTGAGAATGATCAAGTAAAACTGAAAACTGCTGAACTACTAGAGCTTGTCGTACGTGACGAAGTCAATTCGCTACGCTTTGCGCTTGAGCGCCTGACATTTCCCCAGCAAGAGGTGGCTCGTTACCAACTCTTGAAGAAGCTTGAACAGCAAAAAATCGTACTCACACCCAAGATGTCTATCTTCATCGAGCAGCAACTTGCTATCACGCCCACTTATCAAGTCTTAGAACGTGGCGATGGCTATGAGTTTACGGTACCTGCCTTTAATTACCCTTCAATTGCTAATCGCCTTATTAAACAATGGCGTCAAGATCAGAAGACATTGGTATTTGTGCTAGATGCAGAGAAACAGGAACTCGACCTAAAAGAGTGGTTATCTGGATCTGAACATCAAGTTCAAACGCGAGAAGCGTTGCTCATTAGAGAGCTAGACAGTTTGTCTCCTGAAGCGGTTGATTACCTAACTAAGCAACTCACCGCATCTTCTATTGTTAGTTGGTTACCTTCTACTGAGGTGGTGGTTCGATTAGCGCAAGTGAGCGAAGACCCAGAGGTTTACAAAATTCTATGGCGAATGAAGGCCGATTATCATAGCCAAGCTGAGCTAGTTCGCCTTGCTGAAACCAAACAAACGTTCGCGCTTGAACAGGTGATGGCAGCGACTAAGAACCCGCGTTTGAAAGATGAAGCGATTACTTTGCTTACCAAAGTTAACCCGTTATCAGAAGAGGTGAAGCTGTTCCTTGTCTCTAGGATGGCGATTGCTGATGAAGCACCATTAGTTGCGCGTGAACTCGCCAAACAAGGTCATACGCGATGGTTGCAAGATCTCGTCAATGATAACCCTCAGGTGAAGAGTTCTTTGATCGAGCAAGCATTACCGTAAAGTGGATTTTGCCTCTCAATAACCACACTAAAAAGGGGGACCTCAGCGTCACCCTTTTTGATATACTGAGCGCAGAATAATCAGCATGTAGAAGTCCTATGAGTTTTAAAGATTTACGTGATTTTATCGACCATCTTGAAAGTATTGGTCAGTTGAAACGCATTTCTCACCCAGTCGATCCAGACTACGAAATGACCGAGATTAGCGACCGTACTCTACGTGCTGGTGGCCCGGCTCTTTTGTTTGAAAATCCAGTAGGCTATGACATGCCCGTTTTGACCAACCTATTTGGTACACCCAACCGTGTTGCTATTGGTATGGGGCGTCAGGAAGTCAAAGAACTGCGTGAAGTGGGCAAGTTGCTTGCTTACCTAAAAGAACCTGAGCCACCAAAAGGCTTTAAAGACGCTCTCGATAAACTGCCTGTATTTAAGCAAGTCTTAAACATGCCGGCTAAACGCCTTCGCAAAGCGGCTTGCCAACAAGTGGTATGGCAAGGCGATGACGTCGACCTAGATAAAATCCCTGTGATGAGCTGTTGGGCTGACGATGTCGCGCCATTGCTAACATGGGGTTTAACGGTTACTCGTGGTCCAAACAAGAAACGCCAAAACTTAGGCATCTATCGTCAACAGAAGATCGGCAAGAATAAAATCATCATGCGTTGGTTAGCCCACCGTGGTGGAGCACTGGATCTGCGTGATTGGATGGAAACCAACCCAGGTAAACCATTTCCAGTATCTGTTGCGTTCGGTGCAGACCCTGCCACCATTCTTGGTGCGGTTACGCCAGTGCCGGATACTTTATCAGAGTACGCGTTTGCAGGCTTACTACGCGGTAGTAAAACTGAGGTCGTTAAATCAATCAGCAACGACTTAGAAGTTCCTGCAAGTGCAGAAATCGTGATGGAAGGTTATATCGACCCGAATGAGTTCGCGGATGAAGGGCCTTACGGAGATCATACTGGTTATTATAACGAGAAAGAAAAGCACCATGTGTTTACTATTACTCATGTAACCATGCGCGAGAACCCTATCTATCACAGCACCTATACTGGCCGTCCACCTGATGAGCCTGCGGTATTAGGTGTTGCGCTAAATGAAGTGTTTGTGCCTATTCTTCAAAAGCAGTTCCCAGAGATTGAAGATTTCTATCTACCGCCTGAAGGTTGTTCGTACCGAATGGCAGTCGTGACCATGAAGAAGCAATACCCAGGTCACGCTAAGCGAGTGATGATGGGTGTATGGTCTTTCTTACGCCAATTCATGTACACCAAATTTGTATTGGTGTGTGATGAAGATGTGAATGCACGTGATTGGTCTCAAGTAACCGCAGCGATGTGCGAACATATGGATCCGTCACGCGATAGCCTGATGATAGAGAACACGCCGATCGATTCATTGGATTTTGCCTCACCCGTGGTTGGGTTAGGTTCTAAGATGGGTCTAGATATCACTAAGAAGTGGGACGCAGAGTTAGCGTTATCGCCAGATGTCCAAACAGCACCTGTAAATAGTGAACATATAGAGGGTAGCTTGGCTGAGTTAACCAAGGTTCATCCTGAAATTATTGATGTTCACCTGCAAAACGACAATGCCAGCATGGTTGTGGTGTCTATTGATAAGCAAGCTGCCGGTAATGGTAAGAAAATCATGGAAGCGGTTTGGTCTCAATTTGATGAGAACAAGTTTGTTATCGTGTGTGATGGCGATGTCAATGTGAGTGATTGGAATGACATCATTTGGGCTGTAACGACAAGAATGGATCCGGCGAGAGATACGTTATTCCTGCAGAACGAAACTGGACACTCAAAAATGGGTCTCGATGCGACCAATAAGTGGGAAGGTGAATGCCTGCGTGAGTGGGGTGTACCAATCACAAAAGATCCTGATGTTGTGAAAAAGATTGATAGCATCTGGGAACAGCTAGGAATTTCATGAGCTACCAAGTAGTCTTATACCCAGAAAACATCAGTTTCACAGTAGAAAAAGGGCAAACGGTCTTGGATGCTGCGCTCAACAGCGATATCTATTTCCCAAACCGTTGCCAAGTTGGCGCATGCGCAATGTGTATGTGCAAAAAATTAGAAGGGCAAGTGAGTTACCACCTTGAACCCATGCTCACAGAGAAAGAGCAGCAACAAGGCTGGATTTTTGCTTGCCAAGCATTTGCAGAAAGTAATTTAGTTCTAACCTTTGCCGATTAAGGGTTAGTAAGAGGAAGAACATGACTATTAAATGTAAAGTGAAGTCTATCGAGCCTTTGGCTTGTAATACTTACCAAATCCTACTTCACCCAGAAACACCGGTCGCTTTTAAAGCGGGTCAGTACCTGATGGTTGAAATGGGCGAGAAAGATAAGCGCCCATTCTCTATCGCAAGTAGCCCTTGCCGCCACGAAGGTGAGCTTGAGCTGCACATTGGTGCTGCCGAGCACAACGCTTACGCACTAGAAGTGGTTGAAGCGATGAAGAAGGCACAAGCTGAAGATGGCGATATTGCGATTGATGCTCCACACGGAGATGCTTGGATCAAAGAAGAAAGCGATCGCCCTCTATTACTTATTGCTGGTGGCACGGGTTTCAGCTACGTGCGCTCTATTCTTGATCACTGCATCGCGCAAAATAGCTCGAAAGAGATCTACCTATACTGGGGCGCAAAAGATGAGTGCCAGTTATATGCTAAAGAAGAGTTGGTTGGCATTGCAGAAAAGCATAGCAATGTGCACTTTGTACCGGTAGTAGAAGAAGCACCGGAAGTTTGGCATGGCCAAACAGGTAATGTGCTTGAGGCTATTACGCAAAGTTTCGAATCATTAGCTGATTTCGATATCTATATTGCAGGTCGTTTTGAAATGGCGGGCGCTGCAAGAGACCTATTTACTCAGAATAAAGAAGCAAAGCGTGACCATATGTACGCTGATGCTTACGCATTTATCTAACAATACCCTTAGGTTTTGAGCAAAAAGAGAGCAGAAATGCTCTCTTTTTTACGTTTAGGTGAACTATTAGGCAGTTAACCCCTATTTATTCATTTTTTATGAAAAAGTAGTTGCTAAGCTGAGAGGGTTCCCTATAATGCGACACCACTGAGACGGCAGACGCCACAAGGCTTCAGCAAGAATCAGTAAGACGGAAAGCGACAAAAAATTAATTTTCAAAAAGTGTTTGACACTGAATGTTAATTCGCTAGAATGACCGTCCACTTCGAGAGGCTCCTTACTTAAAAGGAACGCTCAAGAAGTTAAGCTCTTTAACAATTTAAACCTATCAATCTGTGTGGGCACTCGTTGATGAATATCAAAA
>NZ_JBFRKQ010000080.1:0-10443 GCF_041469505.1 Vibrio sp. 10N.286.49.E11 | reverse complement strand
GGAAAGCCGCGATGAACCAACAAAAAGGCACTCTACAATTAGAGCGCCTTCATTTAGTTCGAGCGGCAGTTGCTCGCCAGCTAACTTTAAAGCTAAGTCAACAAGTTAAAATGCTGAATGATACATAGCTAGGTATTCTTTAGCCGCATCTTCCCAACTAAAATCTTGCTGCATCGCGTAAAGCTGAGCACGCTTAATTTCAGATGGGTTTTGTGCATAAAGCAGTAATGAACGATGTAACACAGCCAATAACGCCTGCGGTGTTGGCTCTTCAAAAGCAAACCCAGTCGCGACTTCAGGATCTTCATCGTAATCATTCACGCTGTCTTTTAAACCTCCCACAGAACGAACAATCGGCAAAGTACCGTAAGCCATGCTGTAGATTTGGTTTAAGCCACACGGTTCAAATTCCGAAGGCATCAAGAAGAAATCAGAGCCTGCTTCAACCAAGTGCGCAAGTTCATTATTGTACGCTTCTACGAACGAGAACTTATCTGAGTGAAGCGCTGATAGCTCTTTCAATTGACTCGCCAAAACCGGATCGCCAGTACCGACAATCACGATCTGAAGATCATTTTTCAAAAACTGTTCGATGATAGGCAGTAAGTAATGAACACCTTTTTGATTCGTCAAGCGACAAACCATGCCATAAACCGCGCAATCGGCAACGGGTAAACCTACATCTTGTTGCAGTTTTTGCTTACAAGCTGATTTTCCGCGAGCCATGCTGTGCTTGGTCGCTTTGTATTTACGAGGAAGGAAAGCATCAGTTTCCGGATTCCAAGCCCCATAATCACACCCATTCAAAATGCCGAACAGATCAGCAGATCTGTGTTGGAATTCTGCAGCCATACCGTGGCTACCTAATTCCGTTTTCAACTCTTCTGCATAGGTAGGACTTACTGCGTTCACTTTATCCGCACACATCACTCCAGCTCTTAGCATAGTGACATGAGTGTCACTCACTGAAGCTTCAGGCGCATGGTAACTGTGCATCTCTGGCAGGAATTGAAGTTCATCGTATGCGAACACACCTTTGAAAACCGCATTGTGGATCGAGATAACACTGCGCGTATTTTCAAAGAAATCGTGTTGTTGATAACGCGATTTAAGCAAGAAAGGAACGAAACCAGTATGCCAGTCATTTGCATGAATGATATCCGGTTGAAAACCAAGCTTAGGAAGCATATCAAGACAGGCTGCACTAAAGAACGAGAAGCGCTCTCCGTTATCAGCATAAGCTTGATTGTTTTCTGCGTACATTTCCGGGCGGTCGAAATACTTGGCACATTCAATACCAAAAACTGGAACGCCTTCTACGCTCAGTTTTTTAACTTGATAAGCCGTATGAGGCCAATGATCGAGTTCAGTCGATAAAATAACTTCTGCTGAATCAATGTTTGGAATGTTTCTATATGCGGGGATAGTCACTCGAACGTCCTGTTCGAGTGTTTGCAACGCTTTCGGCAGTGCCTTGGCTACATCAGCCAAGCCACCACTTTTAATCAAGCCTTCAACTTCAGACGCTACAAAAAGTACCGAGAGAGTCTTAGTAACCAACTCGTGCTCCTTTAGAAATCACTACAACACCATCGTCAGATACGTGGTAATGCTTTTTGTCTTCTGTCAGATTCACACCAATCTGTGTACCCGGTGCGATGTCTGCATCTTTATCAATGATAACGCGGCGCAAGATACAACCCTCACCCACTTTTACATCACCGAGTAAGATACTTTCGCTGATATCACACGCTGATGCGATATTGCTGCGGAAGCCCAATACACTCTTTTCAATACGCGAACCACGTACATAACTACCGCTACACACAAGGCTATCAATGATCTGAATTCGACCATTTGCCGAATCAGTAAACGTAGCTGGTGGTAGTGGCGGGTAATAAGTGTGTAGAGGCCATTTACGGTTGTATAGCGAGAATGGCGCATCTTTCTTAAGAAGGTCCATGTGCGCTTGCCAGTACGCGTCAATCGTACCTACATCGCGCCAGTAAACTTCTTCTTTCTCACCAGTAATACGGTTGGTGCTGAAATCATAAACAAACACGTCACCACGTGGGAACATGTTTGGAATAATATCTTTGCCGAAATCGTGTGTCGAACCTTCTCTATCAGCATCTTCCGTTAGTTCAGCAAAAAGCTCTTTCGCTTCGAACACGTAGTTGCCCATTGAAACGAGCGCTGATTCTGGATCGCCCGGGATCGACTTCGGATTTGCAGGTTTCTCTTCAAAGCCAATCATACGGCCGTCAGCATCAACCTCAATAACACCGAATTCTGATGCTTCAGCAAGCGGCATGCGCAATGCTGATACTGTTAGAGCCGCTTTCTTCTCTTTATGGAAATCAAGCATCTGTTTGATGTCCATCTTATAAATATGGTCTGAACCAAAAATACATACTTGATCAGGTTCTTCCAACTCCATAAAGCCCATGTTTTGGTAGATAGCATCTGCTGTGCCTTCATACCAACGCTTTCCTTTACGCATTTGCGCAGGAATTGGGTCGATAAAACGGTCTGTTATACCACTGATATTCCAGCCTTTTTTCATATGGTGGAACAGTGACTGTGACTTAAATTGTGTTAATACGTAGATCTTCATTAGATCAGCATTAACGAAGTTGTTCAAAGCGAAATCAATTAAGCGGTAACTACCACCGAAAGGAACCGAGGGTTTGCTGCGAGATTCAGTTAAAGGTCTTAAGCGAGAGCCTTCACCACCAGCAAGAATCATTCCCAATACACCAGCCATTTTATTCTCCATATATCTATAGCTTGTCGATGTTAGTACTCGTAGAGGTATCTTCCTCTGGGGGATGAGCACCAACACTTATTTCGGTATTTAGCGAATATCCATTCACATACAGTGACAATATCCTAAGCCAAACGTTGTTATGTGTGCACTATTCTTTGCACTTGGTTTTATATACGTTATCGACTTTTCGGCCGAATTCAATTTTTAATACGCCATTCTGTGGTACGTAAGCTGATTGCTTTCCTAAGACTTAAAGCAGCTCACACTACACCGTCCAGACGAAACATTACATTAACACCCGACACACATCAGGTATACAACTAAACGCTGATCTGTGAGTTACAATATTTTAATTAAGTTACATTTTCGTTAAAGTTGCATAAGAAGATATGATTAATTGCCGCTATTAATTTCGCGGTGTGAATTTAACAAATCCCCACCGACGAAACACCAGGTCAACAAGTTGCATATTTAGTCATATTGAGATCAAAAAAAGCAGCCATTAGGCTGCTTTTTCATCAATAACGTTCAGTTATTTCTCTTTAGGCTTTTTACGCTTATCCGTAACTTCCCACTTACCGTCGATGTACAACGCAGTCCAACCGGACGGTTTTCCATCTACTTCAGTACGCACGTAGTTTTCTTTGGTCTTACGACTAAAACGAACCACTGTCGGCTTACCATCAGGGTCAGCAACTGGCGCTGATGCTAGGTATTGGAACTTAGGTGAGATACGGTCTTTAAAACGAACCAGCTCTTCCACTAATGGTGCACGTGTTTCACGTGATTTAGGGAAGTTGCTCGCAGCCATAAATAGACCAGAAGCACCATCACGAAGAACAAAGTACGCGTCTGAATTTTCACACGGAAGTTCAGGGAAATGCACCGGGTCTTCTTTTGGTGGCGCAACTTCGCCATTTTTCAGAATCTTACGAGTGTTCTTACAATCTTCACTCGTACAGTCCATGTATTTACCAAAACGACCGTTCTTCAGAACCATGTCAGAACCACACTTGTCACACTCAACAAGTGGACCATCGTAGCCTTTCACTTTAAATTCGCCGTGCTCAACCACATAACCTTCACAGTTCGGGTTGTTACCACATACGTGCATCTTACGCTTATCATCGATTAGATAGGCATCCATTGCCGTTTCACAAATAGGACAACGCTTTTTAGCTCGAAGTGCTGCTGTTTCAACGTCTTCTTCAAGCACGTTGATAATGCCTTCTTCATCACCAAGGTTGATTGTTGTCTTACAACGCTCTTTTGGTGGAAGTGCATAGCCAGAGCAACCAAGGAATACGCCTGTCGAAGCAGTACGAATACCCATTTTACGGCTACAAGTCGGACACTCAATATCGGTTTCCACGATATGATTTGGCTTCATGCCACCAGCGTCTTCGTCTAAGTCTGCTTTTTCCAAATCGCCAGTAAAGTCTTCGAAGAAGTTATCTAGCACGCCTTTCCAGCTTGCTTCGCCTTCTGCGATTTGGTCCAACTTCTGCTCCATACGAGCAGTGAAGTCGTAGTTCATTAGGTCATTGAAGCTGTCATCTAGACGGTCAGTAACAATTTCACCCATCTTCTCAGCATAGAAACGACGCTGTTCAACTTTTACATAACCGCGATCTTGGATCGTCGAGATGATTGATGCGTATGTTGAAGGACGACCAATACCACGCTTCTCAAGCTCTTTAACTAGCGCCGCTTCAGTGAAACGAGCCGGTGGCTTAGTGAAGTGCTGTTTAGGGTCTAGCGCAATCAGATCAAGCTTATCGCCGATCTGTACTGCTGGAAGGATCGTATCTTCGTTCTTGCCCATTGGACGCTGAACACGAGTCCAACCATCAAATTTAAGGATACGACCTTTCGCTTTCAACGTGTACTCATCTGCTTTAACGCTTACTGTCGTTGAATCGTATTGAGCTGGCGTCATTTGACACGCTACGAATTGATTCCAAATTAGCGAGTAAAGCTTGTGTGCGTCTGCGTCTACGCCGTTTAGATCTTCCGACTTAACATCTACACTTGAAGGACGAATCGCTTCGTGGGCCTCTTGAGCGCCCTCTTTGCTGCCGTATGCAAGTGCTTTAGGTGGAAGGTATTGCGCGCCGTACTCAGAACCAATGTATTCACGAGCGGCTTCTACAGCTTCTGAACTCAAGTTGGTTGAATCAGTACGCATATAAGTGATGTAACCCGCTTCATACAGGCGTTGAGCCAGCATCATGGTTTTCTTTACGCCATAACCAAGACGCGTACTCGCCGCTTGTTGCAGCGTCGACGTGATGTAAGGTGCAGACGGCTTACTCTTTGTTGGGCGGTCTTCACGTTTACATACTTCGTATTGCGCTTTTTCTAAAACGCTAACAGCAGCTTGTGTTTGCGCTTCATTTTCAGGTTTAAACGCAACACCGTCTTTCTGTGCAACTTGCAGTCTAAAGTCGGTTTTCTCTGCTGTTTTAGTATCAGCATGCACATCCCAGAACTCTTCAGGGATAAAGGCGTTGATCTCGCGCTCACGCTCTACCAGTAGTTTTACCGCTACTGATTGAACACGGCCAGCGGACAGGCCTCGTGCTACTTTTTTCCAAAGCAGAGGTGACACCATAAAGCCAACAACACGGTCCATAAAACGTCGTGCTTGTTGTGCGTTTACGCCATCAATATTTAGCTCACCTGGCGTTTCGAAAGCTTGTTGAATAGCATTCTTGGTGATTTCGTTAAAAACCACTCGCTTGTATCGCGTTTCATCGCCGCCGATGATCTCACGAAGGTGCCATGCGATAGCTTCTCCTTCGCGGTCCAAATCGGTTGCGAGATAAACATGGTCTGCGTTCTCAGCCAGTTTTTTCAATTCAGCGACGACTTTCTCTTTACCAGGTAGGATTTGATAGTTCGCTTCCCACTCTTTATATGGGTTGATACCCATCTTTTTGATAAGAGCTTTGCGATCTTTTTCTTTTTTGATACGAGCTTTGTCTTCTGGGCTCATACCCTTGGTTGAAACTGCAGCAGCCTTTTGACCAGTACTTTGACCCGCCGTTGGTAAATCACGTACGTGACCTACACTCGACTTAACGACAAAGTCTTTGCCAAGATATTTATTGATAGTTTTAGCCTTGGCTGGCGACTCCACTATAACGAGCGATTTACCCATATTGACTCTAACGTCCTTAATCACGATGCTTCAGCACCAACAATTTAGCTTGTGGGCTTTTACGCATGATATTCTAAATTCATTGCTTCTTTTTTTACTATTGTGCGAGATTACTAGAAGATCAACCGCTTTTTTCAAAATTGGATCTGATCGCTCGACAATTCGACGACTCATAGATAAAAGGGTCACAATATAAAGAAGCTATAAAGTACTCACTAAGAATACTTGCAAGAGCCTATTCATCAGGCATTACGTCTAAACGGGCTCATACTAAGCTTGTCCGCGAATCTAACGCGAGCCCCATTCAATTATTTTTGCCGTAAATCACAAAATAAATTGTGGATGTTTGAAAAGACTCTCTTAATCGGTTGTGAAATCATTGAATTTCTAGTTCGACACCATAAACTCAACGTTATATTCAGTTATCAGAGATAAACTCATGACAAAGAAAGTAATAGCAGAATTTGATTTACTGCTTATCGCAAACCAAATTATCCAATCACATGATGACTACATTGAAGGCATGCGCGCAAACAGCGTAGTAGAAAAAGACGATGTACTCGTCTTCAAAGGTGAATACTTCTTAGACAGCAATGGAATGCCGACAGAGAATACAACCGCGGTATTTAACATGTTTAAATACTTAGCGCACCACCTTTCGAAAGAATTTACAATTCAGCAATAATTAAAAAGCTTGCCACTTAGGCAAGCTTTTTTGTTCCTAAACCTTTACATACTAAGCATTTTTATAGACTTAGCATTTTCAGCTTGTCGAAATAATCAGGGAATGTCTTTGACGTACAACCTGGATCATTAATCGTCACAGGCGTATCGCTCAAAGCAACCAGCGAGAAACACATCGCCATACGGTGATCATCGTAAGTATCAATCGCCGCATGAGTCAGTTCAGCCACAGGGTTAACAATAATGTAATCTTCACCCTCTTCCACTTCAGCGCCGACTTTGCGTAGCTCTGTTGCCATTGCAGCCAAGCGGTCTGTCTCTTTCACACGCCAGTTGTAGACATTACGGATTGCCGTTGTGCCTTTCGCAAACAATGCGGTTGTCGCGATAGTCATCGCAGCATCTGGGATATGGTTATAGTCCATATCAATGCCTTTCAGCTCGCCACAACGAGAAATAACGTAGTCGTCACCCCATTCGATTTCCGCACCCATTTTCTCAAGCGCATCAGCGAATTGGATATCACCTTGGATACTGTTTTTACCAATACCAGTGACCTTAATCTCACCACCTTTGATAGCAGCGGCTGCAAGGAAATATGACGCAGATGATGCATCACCTTCAACCAAGAAATCACCCGGTGCCGAGTAAGATTGCCCGGTAGGAATCACAAACTCTTGGTAATCATTATTGATCACGTCCACACCAAATTGCTTCATGATGTGCAGCGTAATATCGATGTAAGGTTTAGAAACCAATTCACCGTCAATTTTAATGGTCACTTCACCTTCAGCTAAAGGCGCAGCCATCAAAAATGCCGTCAAAAATTGACTAGAGATCGAACCGTCGATAGAAACCGTACCGCTCTTCAAACCGGTACCTGTGATCTTCAATGGCGGGTAGTTTTCGTTCTCTAAGTATTCAACATCGGCACCGGCTTCTCGCAGTGCTGTTACTAAGTGGCCAATTGGGCGCTCTTTCATACGAGGCTCACCAGTAAGAACGTATTCACCGCGACCTAAACATAGTGCAGCCGCCAACGGACGCATCGCCGTACCCGCGTTACCTAAGAAAAGCTCTAGGGCTTTGTCACTTGAGAATGCACCACCAACACCTGTCACTTCACAAACGGTTTTGTCTGCAGACAACTGATAATCAACACCTAACTGAGTTAATGCATTCAACATATGACGAATATCATCACTGTCTAGCAAGTTTGTTAGGCGAGTGGTTCCCGTAGAAAGTGCAGCCAAAAGAAGTGCACGGTTGGAAACGCTTTTTGAACCAGGTAGGTTAACTTCCCCGTTCACTTTTTGAATTGGTTGTAACGTAAGGCTTTCCATTAAATCTTATAGTCCTTGTACCACCCGAAGTCACTGGTGCGTATTTATTTTCGGGTGATGAATAATTCTTCGTACTTGCAGACTAACGAACTTTTCCAACGAACTCCAGAGCTAATCCGGCCCAAACCGGTGATTAATTAGCCAATCAATCGTATTTATATACTAGTACACGAGATCAACTCGAACACCATCTGAAAAATAGAGAATTCGTACATCATCGCCTCGGTTGAACAGCATCGAGTTATCGACATCTTGGATAATGTTGACCAACTTGTCGTCTTTGGTTTTGACCAATAACTCGACCAGTTTGTACTCTACTTTATATTGTGTGTTACCTCGGTTACGAGCAATACCCGCACCTGCTACTGCACCTACAGCTGTCGCCACTTCTTTACCAGTGCCGCCGCCAAACTGGTTACCAATCAAGCCACCAATCGCCGCACCTAACAAGGTTTCCCAACCATTCGCTTTCGACTCAACGATCTCTTGCTGAGTGATGTATCTGACCGTATCAATCTCACCATAAACCACCTCGTTTACTGGTCGAGCTTGGTTTCTGTTGTAAGCTGCATTTGCCAACATGGGCAAAACAAGTAAAATCCAAAGCAACTTCTTCATGGTAAAACTCCTAAAGACCTCTTGGTCAGTGATTAATCTGTAATGCGGTACTTATGACTATATACCTAACCGAACTTGATACTACTAGTATAGAGTTTCCTTCGCCTTTCGACGCGCTTGATGACCCCAACGGTCTGCTCGCCTTCGGTGGTGATTTATCACCAATGCGAATTTTAAACGCTTATAGCCAAGGTATATTTCCATGGTATGGCCCAGGTGAGCCTATACTTTGGTGGAGCCCTGCACCGCGAGCGGTATTTAATCCTAAGACATTCGAACCGTCAAAAAGTCTTAAAAAGTTTCAAAGAAAGCACAATTACCGAGTCAGCATCAACCAAGCGACGGACAGAGTAATTGGTTATTGCTCTTCACTAAGACCCGAAGAAGAAACCTGGCTAAACAGCGACATGCAGTCAGCCTACCGCAAACTCGCTTCATTAGGTTTCTGCCACTCGGTTGAGGTTTGGCAAGATGATGAACTGATCGGTGGACTTTACGGCTTACAAAGAGGCCAAGTCTTTTGCGGTGAATCGATGTTCAGCCTAAAGACCAATGCCTCTAAAATTGCGCTGTGGTACTTTTGTAAACACTTTACCCGATTCGGCGGACAACTGATTGATTGCCAAGTCATGAACCCTCACTTGGAATCCTTGGGCGCTATCGAGGTTGATAGGGATGAATTCCTAGGCTCTCTGCAATTACTCAAAGAGTTCTCCGTTGACGATGCATGCTTTAAAACCCAATGGCTAAAGGAAATGCCTTAATGAATCCAGATTTACAACAAATCAGAATTGGATTAACAGACAATCACGCTTGCAGCTACTTACCTCACTTCGAAGAGAGAGTGGCGGTCACGCTTGACGAACACATGCACACCTCAGATAACTATGAAGTTCTGCTTGCGAATGGATTTCGCCGCAGTGGTTCAACCATTTATAAGCCACATTGCGATAATTGCTCAGCATGCCAAGCGATTCGGCTTTCAATTCCTGAGGTTAAGCTTTCCAAAAGCCAACGACGGATCCTTAACAAAGGAAAATCACTACGTTGGGAACTGAAAGATGAGATGGATGACAACTGGTTTGACTTATACAGTCGCTATATCACCGCTCGTCACCGTTCGGGAACCATGTACCCACCCAAGAAAGAAGAGTTTCTACAATTCTCTAAAAATGAGTGGCTTACTACAAAGTTCATGCACATCTATGATGAGAACAAGTTGGTTGGTATCGCCGTAACCGACATCATGGCTCACTGTACCAGCGCGTTTTATACCTTCTTCGATCCTGATATAGACATTTCGATGGGAACACTTGGCGTTCTATTTCAGATCCAACATGCCCAGAAAGAACAAAAACAATGGTTATATTTGGGTTATCAAATCGATGAATGCCCTGCGATGAACTATAAAGTACGATTTCAACGTCATCAAAGGCTAGTAAATCAGCGGTGGCAAGGGTAGAATACGCGACAACTTTACATATTTTGATTTTAACGGCACAATCAAGCCGTTGAAAACCGCCAAATTTCGAAAGAGGATTAGATGGCTAAAGAAGACGTAATCGAGATGCAAGGCACTGTCCTTGATACTCTACCAAACACAATGTTCCGTGTTGAGCTTGAAAACGGTCACGTAGTGACAGCACACATCTCTGGTAAAATGCGTAAGAACTACATCCGTATTCTTACTGGTGATAAAGTAACTGTTGAGATGACTCCATACGACCTTTCTAAAGGCCGCATCGTCTTCCGTGCTCGTTAATTTTTAATTAGCGAATACAATAAGAAGCGGAGCTTAAGGCTCCGTTTTTTATTGCCTGAGCTTTTTACTACACAAGCACATCAATCTCGCATCTCGCATCTCG
>NZ_JBFRKQ010000079.1:0-66082 GCF_041469505.1 Vibrio sp. 10N.286.49.E11 | reverse complement strand
ATGCTCGGCGCACAACAAAAGCCCCGAGCAGCTAGGCTACTCGGGGCTTTCTTATCTACTTAGCTAGAAGCTAGTCAGCTGGCAATTAAGCCTTAGCTGGACGTGCTGCACGCTTACGTTCGTTTTCAGTAAGAAGCTTCTTACGGATACGAATGCTTACTGGCGTTACTTCTACTAGTTCGTCTTCGTCGATGAACTCAAGAGCTTGCTCTAGAGTGTGACGGATAGGTGGCGAAAGAACCTGTGCTTCATCAGTACCAGATGCACGAACGTTCGTTAGCTGCTTACCTTTCAGACAGTTTACTGTTAGGTCGTTTGAACGGTTGTGAATACCGATGATTTGACCTTCGTATACTTCATCCGCGTGCTCAGCAAATAGACGACCACGTTCTTGTAGGTTGAATAGTGCGTAAGTCAGAGCTTTACCAGTTGCGTTCGAGATTAGAACACCGTTGTTACGTTGACCGATTACGCCGCCTTTGTGAGGACCGTAGTGATCAAATGAGTGGTAAAGAAGACCAGAACCAGACGTTAGAGTTAGGAACTCAGTTTGGAAACCGATAAGACCACGAGAAGGCATCATGAAGTCCATGCGAACACGGCCTTTGCCATCTGGAGACATATCAGTTAGCTCACCTTTACGTAGACCGATGTTTTCCATGATGCCACCTTGGTGCTCTTCAAGCACGTCGATAGTCACAGTTTCAAACGGTTCAGTTAGGTTGCCATCTTCGTCTTTCTTGATGATAACTTCTGGACGAGATACAGCTAGCTCGAAACCTTCACGACGCATGTTTTCGATCAGGATAGATAGGTGAAGTTCACCACGACCTGAAACACGGAAACGATCTGGGTTATCAGTTTCTTCAACACGTAGTGCAACGTTGTGTACTAGTTCTTTCTCTAGACGCTCAAGGATGTTACGTGAAGTAACGAACTTACCTTCTTTACCCGCGAACGGAGAAGTGTTTACTTGGAACGTCATTGTTACTGTTGGTTCATCAACAGAAAGCGGAGTCATTGCTTCAACATTGTTTACGTCACAGATAGTGTCTGAAATTTTCAGCTCACCAAGACCAGTGATTGCAATGATGTCGCCAGCGTTAGCTTGCTCAACTTCGTGACGGTCAAGACCTAGGTAACCAAGAACTGTACCTACTTTACCGTTACGTTTTTTGCCTTCTGCATTGACGATAGTTACTTGTTGGTTTGGTTTAACAGAACCACGAGTAACACGAGCAACACCGATAACACCTACGTAAGAGCTGTAATCAAGTTGCGAAATTTGCATTTGTAGTGGACCGTCAAGGTCAACTGCAGGCGCGTCTACTGTATCAACAACAGCTTGGAACAATGGTTCCATGTTCTCGCCAGTTTCGCCTTCAGTCATTGTTGCCCAGCCGTTTAGAGCTGAAGCGTAAACAACTGTGAAGTCTAGTTGCTCATCAGTAGCACCTAGGTTGTCGAAAAGGTCGAATACTTGATCCATAACCCAATCAGGACGAGCGCCTGGGCGGTCAATCTTGTTGATTACAACGATTGGCTTAAGACCGTGTGCGAATGCTTTTTGCGTTACGAAACGAGTTTGAGGCATTGGGCCATCAACTGCGTCAACGATAAGCAGAACAGAGTCAACCATAGACATGATACGCTCAACTTCACCACCGAAGTCCGCGTGTCCCGGAGTATCTACGATGTTGATGCGGTAATCATTCCAGTTGATTGCTGTGTTCTTAGCAAGAATGGTAATGCCACGCTCTTTTTCGATGTCATTCGAATCCATGACACGCTCTTCAGCTTCACCACGAGACTCAAGAGTGCCTGACTGTTGTAGCAGTTTATCAACCAAAGTCGTTTTACCGTGGTCAACGTGCGCGATGATCGCGATATTTCTTAACTTATCAATCTGTGGAGTAGACATGGATTCTCGATTCACTCATAAAAGTAGCCGTCACTTATCTCAAAAGTTTGGATAATAACCGCTAGCTTGATTTAAAAAACGGTCAATAATATACCAGATTCTAGACAAAAACCCAGAAATATGTGATCTGAACCAAGGCTTTTTTCTTTATTAGCGATTCATATCCGCTTAACTTTGATTCAGTACAGTGTTGAGCAGCCAAATTCGTAGGACTCTAAAAAAGTATCACCTACGAGTGGCGAGCCAAATCTCCCGCAAAATAACAAAAGTGGATTGACAACTTAGGCAATTCATTGCTGAATGGTGCTCGCTTATGTCTCATATTGGTGCACAGACAAACAGTTGCACCAATAAAGTGCAACTAGAGATCATTTTGGTGCAAAAACCAGATTAAGAAAAATCGCAAAACAAGTAAATCATTGAAATTAATGGAATAATTTTTTTGGCACGTTTTTGGCAGTAGATAAATCAGCATCGATTAATGCACTTATAGACATTAATCAATGCTAGTTTCAACCGAATCGAGCTAATACCGAATTAATAACACTGGAGGTTATCCAAGATGTCAGTAGAAAATGTACTATCCCTGATCCAAGAGAACGAAGTTAAATTTATCGACTTACGTTTTACTGATACAAAAGGTAAAGAGCAGCATATCTCTATTCCTTCTCACCAAGTTGATGCAGACTTCTTCGAAGAAGGCAAAATGTTTGACGGCTCTTCAGTAGCTGGTTGGAAAGGCATTAACGAATCTGACATGGTAATGATGCCAGACGCAGCATCTGCTGTACTGGACCCATTCACAGAAGACGCAACACTAAACATCCGTTGTGACATCCTTGAGCCTGCAACAATGCAAGGCTACGACCGTGACCCACGCTCTATCGCTAAACGTTCTGAAGAGTACCTACGTTCTACAGGTATCGCAGACACAGTTCTAGTTGGTCCAGAGCCAGAATTCTTCCTATTTGACGACGTTAAGTTCTCAAACGACATGTCCGGTTCTTTCTTCAAGATCGATGACGTAGAAGCAGCTTGGAACACAGGTTCTGACTTCGAAGGCGGTAACAAAGGTCACCGTCCTGGCGTTAAAGGCGGTTACTTCCCAGTAGCTCCAGTAGATTCATCTCAAGACATCCGTTCAGCAATGTGTCTAGTAATGGAAGAGATGGGCCTAGTTGTTGAAGCTCACCACCATGAAGTAGCAACTGCGGGTCAAAACGAAATCGCTACTCGCTTCAACACGCTAACAGCGAAAGCTGATGAAACTCAAATCTACAAGTACGTTGTACACAACGTTGCTCACGCATTTGGTAAAACAGCGACATTCATGCCTAAGCCACTAGTTGGTGACAACGGTTCTGGTATGCACGTTCACCAATCTCTAGCAAAAGACGGCGTTAACCTGTTTGCTGGTGATAAGTACGGCGGCCTATCTGAAATGGCTCTTTACTACATCGGTGGTGTAATCAAGCACGCTCGTGCAATCAACGCGTTTGCTAACCCATCAACTAACTCGTACAAGCGTCTTGTACCTGGTTTCGAAGCACCTGTAATGCTTGCTTACTCAGCACGTAACCGTTCTGCTTCTATCCGTATCCCAGTAGTACCAAGCCCTAAAGCACGTCGTATCGAGCTACGTTTTGGTGACCCAGCAGCTAACCCATACCTATGCTACTCAGCAATGCTTATGGCTGGCCTTGACGGCATCAAGAACAAGATTCACCCAGGCGAAGCTATGGATAAAGATCTATACGACCTTCCTGCAGAAGAAGCAGCTGAAATCCCAACAGTTGCAGAATCTCTACAAGAAGCTCTAGCAGCGCTTAGCGAAGACCGTGAGTTCCTAACAGCTGGCGGCGTATTCTCTGACGATTTCATCGATTCTTACATCACTCTGAAATCTGACGACGTACAACGCGTGAACATGGCTACACACCCACTTGAGTTTGAACTGTACTACTCAGTTTAATCTCCTGTAGAGATAAGCCATTTCTTACTGCAACCTTGTAAGAATCGCTGACTAAATATTAGGCTCGCCTCGCAGGCGGGCCTTTTTTATATTCTCCCTCCCCCCGCTTCCTCGTACCATACCTTAGACAAAAGCCCTCAGAGGCTGTCGCGCTAAATACAATAAAACCAACGCCAAACGTGAAATCACCTAGCGGTGAAAAGAGGCTAAAGATATGAAAAACATACTGTTCCTAATCGGGTTAACAGTCGCGCTCTCGTGCTCTGCTCAAACTGTGTATACCTGGGTAGATGAAGATGGCGTGCTCCACTTTAGTGATAACCCTAGCGCTCAAGATGCCGAGGCTCTTCGCCTGCCAGATGTGCAAGCTTCAGCACCCGCCCCTAAATTTGAGGCCTCGACTCCGGTTGACGCCGCAGCTTCCTCTACAACTAAAACGCCAGCTAAAACCCAGGCAGAAACCGAAACCACAGAGCGCGAGGTTCCCACTCAATTAACTCTCACCATGCTGACTCCAGTTCATGATCAAACCATTCGCAACAACCGCGGCTTAATCCCGATTCAGATAGAGCTCAACCGAAAACTTGGTATTGGGGAGCAATTACAATTGATGCTTGATGGCCGTCGATATGGCGCCCCACAGACCCAGCCTATTTGGGAATTAAAAGGTATCGATCGAGGTACTCACACCATTGCAATTCAAGCACATAGAAGCGGCAAGCTTATTGCATCTACTAGTCCAGTCACCGTGTATTTACATCGAGCGACGCTCAAGTAGGCCAATGTGTTAAAAGAGGCCAAATAACCTCTACTTTTCACCTAATCGAAGCAGCTTTCAGCGACTCTAATGAATTATCTTTAGCTTCTGGTTGATATGCGCCATACTTGAACTTAGCCACGCACCAATTTGGTGCAGTGAGAAAAACACCAGTTCAAGGACGAAATAGTGAATCGATCAGCCAAAAGCGACAGCATAGATACACACCATCTTTCCAGCGCCATTCTCGACAATATGGTGACTTCGACATTAATGCTCGATGAGCAATTGTATGTCCGATACGCAAATCCGGCGGCTGAGCAGCTCTTTTCACAGAGCGCACGACGCATCGTTGATCATCCACTGAGCCAACTTATCCAACACGCTTCACTTGATTTGGCGCTTCTGACGCAACCGCTACAAAGTGGCCAGAGCATTACCGACAGTGACGTTACCTTCGTTGTTGATAACCGCCCACTGATGCTTGAAGTCACGGTTAGCCCAATATCTTGGCAGCGAGAGACGCTGTTATTGGTTGAGATGCGCAAGATAGACCAGCAAAGACGCCTCAGCCAAGAGCTCAACCAACACGCACAACAACAAGCAGCTAAGCTGTTAGTGCGCGGGTTAGCACATGAGATTAAGAACCCACTCGGTGGCTTAAGAGGTGCGGCGCAGTTACTTGGTAAAATGCTTCCTGATCAGTCTCTTAATGAATATACGCAGATCATTATTGAGCAAGCCGACCGCCTAAGAGCGTTAGTCGATCGCCTGCTTGGCCCTCAGAAGCCGGGGACTAAGTCAGAAGAGAACCTTCACCAGATACTTGAGAAAGTCAGGCAGCTCGTAGAGCTCGAATCGGGTTCAACGCTCGCCATCGAAAGGGATTACGACCCGAGCCTACCGGACATCTTGATGGATTCGGCACAGGTTGAACAAGCGATGCTCAATATCGTGAGCAATGCAGCGCAGATTCTAAAGACTCAAGATTCTGGCAAAATCACCATTCGCACCAGAACGGTGCATCAAGCAAATATTCACGGGCAGCGACACAAACTCGCAGCTCGTATTGAGATCAGCGATAACGGTCCGGGCATCCCCGATGATTTAAAAGACACGCTGTTTTACCCAATGGTCAGCGGACGAGAAGGTGGAACAGGGCTGGGGCTATCGATTTCTCAAAACCTGATCGATCAACACAATGGGAAAATTGATGTTGAAAGCTGGCCAGGCAACACCACATTCACGATTTATCTACCGATTTAGGTCATAAGAACCTCGCTATTGGACAGCGAGATGAAAGGCTTAGCTCGGTAACACAAAGATTAAGACATCATAAAAACAACAATGATTATCACAATAGATTTGGCTGCAAAGGAATTGAATTATGAGTAAGGGATACGTTTGGGTCGTCGATGACGACAGCTCTATCCGCTGGGTAGTAGAGAAAACACTTTCATCTGCGGATATTAAGTGTGAAACATTTGCTGATGCTGAGAGCGTGTTGCTTGCGCTTGAGCGCGAGACACCGGACGTATTGGTGTCTGACATTCGCATGCCCGGCATTGACGGGATTGAGCTGTTGCATCAGGTTCATCAACGCTCTCCCGACCTGCCCGTGATCATTATGACCGCGCACTCAGACCTTGATGCGGCGGTGAATGCTTATCAAAAAGGCGCCTTTGAATATCTTCCAAAGCCGTTCGATATTGATGAAACACTGACTCTAGTCGAACGAGCGATCGCGCACAGCCAAGAGCAGAAACGCGAACAAGCCAGTGAGGTCGCTGAAGACACCAACGCACCAGAAATCATCGGTGAAGCACCGGCAATGCAGGAGGTTTTCCGAGCGATTGGCCGTTTGTCTCGCTCATCCATATCCGTGCTGATCAATGGTGAATCGGGTACCGGTAAAGAATTGGTCGCTCACGCTCTGCATCGTCACAGCCCAAGAGCTAAGAAGCCCTTCATTGCCTTGAACATGGCAGCAATCCCCAAAGATCTGATCGAGTCTGAACTGTTTGGCCACGAAAAAGGTGCCTTTACCGGTGCTAACAGCGTTCGCCAAGGACGCTTTGAACAAGCCAACGGCGGCACCCTATTTCTGGATGAGATCGGTGACATGCCACTCGATATCCAAACTCGCTTGTTGCGTGTACTTTCTGATGGTCAGTTCTATCGTGTCGGCGGTCACTCTGCAGTTAAGGTAGACGTTCGTATCGTTGCCGCAACCCACCAAGATCTTGAGCGCTTAGTGCATGAAGGCGACTTCCGTGAAGACCTTTTTCACCGACTCAACGTTATCCGAATCCATATCCCGGCACTTCGTGAACGTAAACAAGACATTGAAAAGCTGACTCATCACTTCCTAGCATCCGCCGCCGAAGAGCTCGGTGTTGAAGTGAAGACACTGCATCCTGAGACCATTTTGAAGCTCAACCAGCTCAATTGGCCGGGTAACGTGCGTCAGCTTGAAAACATTTGTCGTTGGCTTACCGTGATGGCCAGCGGCAGCGAAATTCTTCCTTCAGACCTGCCACCAGAGCTGCTAGAAGAAAAAGTGGTGACCACCTCAGGAACTGGAGATAACTGGCAACAACTGCTCGCTAATTGGGCAAAGTGTGCGCTTGATTCAGGAGAAAAAGAGCTGCTAACTTATGCTCTGCCAGAATTTGAACGTATACTGCTAGAAGCTGCACTCCACCACACTAATGGTCATAAACAGGATGCAGCTAAGGTTTTGGGATGGGGAAGAAACACCCTAACTCGTAAACTCAAAGAACTGTACTAGACCTTATATGATTCTCGATGCAGCTACTTTTTAACCAAAAAAGTGTCGCTTGGTTTGAATAGTGTCGGTACAATTACAGTACACTATTCACCAAAGTTGTAGCTAAAGATGTCTTTGAAAACACAAATTACTTTGAGAACCGCAGTGGTTCTGCCATTCGTGATGATTTTTCTGTTCACTATGGGTGTAATGGTTTTCACTCAAAAGCTAAGCTACAAAGAGATGGTGAGTGATGTTAGTGCACGCCAGCTGACATCACTGACTGACAATGTTCATCAAAGCCTGTCTAATTTTTTAGAAAAGCCATTTCACGCCAACCTCTCGCTCAGCCATAACATCGGCTACCACCATCTTTATCAAGCAGGCAATCTTAGTAAGGTCCAAGACTATATTTTTTATACGTTTTCAGACCATTACACTGCTGTACCTCAACTCGATGCGATCGGCTTTGGTTCTGAAGATGGTAACTACGTCGGTTTCCGCAAAGAAGCCAACAAAGGCTACACCTTGATGGTGCAAGACGAACGCACCAATGATCAGCTGGTCATTTACCGTGGCAGCAAAATTAGTGAAGACATTCGATCGGTGATTTCAGGTTACGATCCTAGAATCCGTCCTTGGTACACACCCATTGCGACACAGAAAAAACCGTTATGGTCACCAATTTATGCCAATGCTGACGAACGTCAAGAAATCACCTTATCTGCTCTAGCGCCTATCTATGATGATAATGAATTCAAAGCCGTCGTAGTCAGCGACATCAAAATCAATACCTTCAATGCGTTTCTCAGAAAGCTCAAAGATAGAACGGATGCCTCTGTTTACATCATCGATAAGCAGCAACGCTTGGTCGCGCACTCAGGCGGAGGCAGTGTCGTTTCATGGGGCACAGGACAAACCAACAAAGGGCAACGCAAACTAGCAACAGAGAGTGCTAATCCAGTCATACGTGAGAGTGCTAGCTACGTAGAGCAATTCCACCTAATCGAGAATTTGGGCGAGCAGCGCTTTAGTTTTAGCCTAGACAACGAACGCTACTTCAACCAAATCACCCCATACGAAGATGAGCACGGGCTCACGTGGTTTATTGGGGTGTCGATCCCTGAAAGCAATCTGCTCGGTGAATTGCCAGAAAATCAAAGAAACAGTTGGTTGCTTGGGCTAGCACTGAGCTGCATTGGGGTCATTGCAGGATTAATTGCCTTTAATCGCGCAACCCAACCCATCACCTCGACAGCGGATGCGGCAAAACGCCTTGCTAAGGGCGATTGGGACGCGAGCATGCCAAAAACAGGGCATATATATGAAACCAGCATGTTGGTCGAGTCATTCAATGAAATGACCAACAACTTAAAGGCTTCGTTTCATGCATTACAGTCTCAACTTACCTATGACTCATTAACCAAGCTATACAGCCGTGAAGGCTTTATTGACGCTGCCAAGAAACACCCCGACAACGAAAAAGGCACACTATATTTGATTGGTATTGATCGCTTCCGAGACATCAATGACAGCCTAGGTCATTACAATGGCGACCAGCTACTTATCATTGCGGCCGCTCGTTTAAGAGGCACACTGCCATCCGAATACCTACTAGCTCGCACTGGTGGTGATGAGTTTGCCATCTACGCGCCAAACGTAACGCAAAGCGATGATGTTCAGCTGCTGACTAACCGCTTACTTCAAACCTTCGCTTCCCCATTTTCAATGGAATCAGAAAGTGTCGTCATTAAGGTATCGATGGGCGTCGTCGGTGTATCTAACGTCCACGACATTGCGCTATTGCTGCGTAGTAGTAGCATTGCTTTGAGCAACGCAAAACAAGACAAAGCTAGTGTCAGCATTTACAGCCCTGAGATGGGTAAAGCATCAAGACATCGCACTAAGATGCTGGCGCGGATGAACCGAGCGATTGAACTTCAACAGTTCGAACCCTTCTATCAACCTATTATTGATCTAGAATCCGGATCGACCATTGGGGCTGAAGCTTTAGCACGCTGGATAGCCGATGAAGGCGTAATTTCACCACTCGAGTTCATTCCTCTCGCGGAAGAGAGCGGGCTCATTGACGATATCGGCAAGCAAATTCTACATAAGTCGTGTCGAGATACTGCCATCGCGATTGAATCAGGAAAGTGGAGCAAGGACTTCTCTATTCACGTTAACCTGTCGGTCGATCAACTGAGTGAAAGTGGCTTTGTGGAACAAGTAAAAGGCACGTTGCGAGACACAAATCTGCCAGCAAGCAACCTGACACTAGAGATCACCGAATCACGCATCGTCGACAACGACCCGACCATCATCGATAACATGCTGACTCTAAAAGCACTAGGGATATCAATTGCGATTGATGACTTTGGTACCGGCTATTCGTCACTGGCTTACTTACACAAACTGCCATTCGACTGCCTTAAGATCGACCGCAGCTTTGTCAGCAAACTTGATAAAGAGAACCTAGATAGCTCCATCGTCGCGGCCATCGTTAACATCACTAAGGGCTTCAAAGTAAGCTTGGTGGCAGAGGGCGTTGAAACACAGCAACAGGCTGAACTTCTCAAGCAGCTGCAGTGCCCGCTTGCTCAAGGCTTCTTATACAGTCGCCCAGTTCCGTTTGACCAATGGCCTACCGACCTCATCAACTCCAAGCAAAGTGCCAAGGTCAAACAAAATACCACTGAGAGTCTCACCTAAACCAGGCAGAAATCGAATGAGTCAGATACAAAAATGCCAGCATGATGCTGGCATTTTTTATTGTTCTATTCTCTATCGAGCGATTAGATAACGCGAGAGAATTGCTGCTGGCGAGCCTTTGCACGTAAGTATTTATCAAAACACATACAGATGTTACGGATCAGCAAGCGGCCACGCAGAGTAACGCGGATTTCTTTGTCATCGACTTCAACCAAATCATCGTTGATGAAGGTTTGTAGAAGCTCTAAATCTTCTTTGAAGTAGCGATTAAAGTTAACCGAGAACTCAGATTCGATCATTGTTTTATCAAGCTTGAAGTTACAAATCAGCTGCTTGATCACTTCACGACGTAGAAGGTCGTCACTGTCTAGAGCAACACCTTTCCAAAGTGCATGACGCAGGTCATTCACCTGAGCGTAGTACTTCTTCAGCTCTTTCTGATTTTGTGCGTAAGCATCACCAACCATAGAAATCGCAGAAACACCGAAACCAATTAAGTCAGCTTCACCTTGGGTGGTGTAGCCTTGGAAGTTACGATGCAGAATACCTTCACGCTGTGCTACGGCTAGCTCATCTTCAGGTAGTGCGAAGTGATCCATACCAATGAACTGGTAACCCGCTCCCGTTAGCGTCTCGATGGTATCTTGCAAGATAGCCATTTTCTCTTTCGCTTCAGGTAGATCTTCGTCTTTAATCTTACGCTGCGCCGCAAACAGCTGAGGCATGTGTGCGTAGTTAAATACCGATAAACGGCCCGGCTTCATTTCTAACACTTGCTTCAATGTTTCAGCGAACAAAGCTTGAGTCTGCTTTGGTAGGCCGTAGATCAAATCAAGGTTGGTTGAACGGAAGCCTAGCTCTTTCGCACGTTTAACCATCGCAATGATGAACTCTTCATCTTGCTCACGGTTAACCAGTTTCTGCACTTCTTTATTGAAGTCTTGCACACCAATGCTCAGGCGGTTGAAGCCTTCGTTACGCAGGTGGTCAAGTACGTCTAGCTCAATCTCACGCGGGTCAACTTCAATACTGATTTCAGCGTCAGCAGTGAAATTAAATTCCTCACGCAGAATCATCATCAAGCGAGTAATTTGTGTTTTGGTCAAGAACGTTGGCGTACCACCACCGAAGTGCAATTGCGTCACTTCACGGCCATTCAACAAAGAGGCGCGCTGGCGGATTTCATGTTCAATCACATCAAGGTACTCATCCGCTTTATGCGAGTGACGAGTAATGACTTTATTACAACCACAGTAGTAACAAAGCTTATGACAGAACGGGATATGCACGTAAAGAGAGAGTGGACGCTCAGGGTACTGAGTACACGCCATGTCGTAATCAGCGACGGTAAACGCTTCATGAAACTCCAACGCTGTTGGATATGAAGTGTAACGAGGTCCCGAATAGTTGTACTTGTTTAAGATCTCTTGATCCCAAACGATTTGCTGATTCGTTGTTACTGGCTTGCTCGACATAGCGGTAATTCCAATTTAGATCCGCGAGAACCTAAGGTCTCTCAAATCATTTTACATACATTAAAATATAGACGGGTTATTTTGCCACACGACCAGTAAGGTCGTTCCAAGACAAAATCAATTTTTCAGACAAAAACTCAGAACTGCTAGCTTGATCACTAACAAAGCGTCGGGATTAACGAGACGCAAAAGGTAAGAAGGCTCATTTAACACTATCTATAAAGATAAGGTGTCTCAAGAACACCCTGTATTAAACAAGCCTCTATTTTAAATAGTCTTAGCGACTAGATCATCTGAATGTTGATTTGGTTGTTGAGAGGTTTAACCTTCTCTTGCAACCTTTTCAGATCTTCAATGACCGCATCATTCAAGCGAGTCTCTGCCTTATGGCGCGTGAGATTCTGCTGCATGCGCTCTTTCTTCGTCAGTTCCTGTCTTGCCTCTCCGCGAGCCATATCTTTTACGATATGGTACAGCTCAGAAAGAGCAGGATACTCAGAATCAAAATCGACACGCTCATCACCCTGAACATTATCCATAATGATACACACTCGGATACTGATCTCAGGTAAGTCACATTGCCCTTGAATGCCCGCTAAGCACAAAGTATTTACGTTTTCGTAAATCGTCGCGTTGCGTTTTTCAATGGCTAGTGCTTGATGCTGCTTTTGCAACTCCGTCTGCTTCTTCACTTGAAGTAGAAGGTAACCTGCGTAAGAGCCCAAGCCGAGAATGATAATTCCACCAGCAATTGCTAATAAGGTTACGTTCACTGGCTATTAACCTTTAAAGCTGTCTAAATCGAAATCTTCGAATTGAGATAACAAGTCTTCGTCAGAGCTCGCTTTCTTCTTAGAGGCAACCGGTGCTTCTTCGAAGATCTCTTCTTCATCGTCTTCTGGCTCTAGTAGACCTAAGCGTCCCATTAGGTGTTCGATACGATCAAGTTTCTCATCAACAAACTTCTGTAGACCAGCACCTAGGTTTTCACCATTTTCGATACGATCTAGGAGTGTGTTCAGTTGAGCGTCATTCTCAAGCATCTCTAACTCTTGTTCGTTAGATAGCTTGCGCTCTTGTTTAGTCGGCTTCTTCGCTGGTTCAACGATCAGCGGAATTTTTTTCTTGCTGCCTAAACGTGGATCACGAGCTTGTGCAGCTTTACGCTGTTTTGCTTCGCTACCATCTGAGTGACGGCTGCCAGACTTAAGGCCTTTACGCTTTTTAACACGCTTACGTTCACGACCTTCAACATCAGATTCACTACGGTTACGAGTAACCATAGGCTCCGGAGCGCCAAGTGCTCCCGGCTTTCTTGATTTCTTACTACGACCCATTACTGCACTTTCCTCAGTAAAATTACATCATTTCCAAAAAATTCTAGTTCGAGCTTATCCCGCTCTGCCAAAAACTGGAATGTTTGACGACTAAAGAAGACGACATGTGTCGGGTCATTCTTGTAGTGCCAACCAGCAAACGCGTCTACGTCTATTACTAGTTTAGTCATAAGACCAATCCAGCCCTTGGGTTTAACTAAATTCAACCATTGCTGCCACACTTTGTCTGGGTGGTAAAGATGCTCTATCACCTCCGTGGCAGTCATAAAGTCATACGTTTTTTCCAACACAGAGGGTTCTGGGTGGTAATAGATATCGTACAACTCCATGGTGTGTCCGGCTTCTTCTAACATAATAGATAGCGTAGGGCCTGGGCCACAACCAAAATCCAACCCGTGTGAGTTAGATGAAATTTTGTCTGTTAGAGGATCTGCGATGCGAGATAAAAAACGGCGATAGCCTGCATCACTAGGATCGTTCTCATGGAGATCATAGTGTGCTTTTTCTTCTTTTGCTTCTAACCTTTGTTCAGGTTTAACAAATACCAGTTCACATTGCTGACACTGCAGATAAGCTCTGCGTTTGTCTTCAAAATAGTGATTCACGCCTTGGTGATGGCATAAGGGACAAGTATACATAGCACATCCTTAAACAGGGATGCGAAACATACCAGAAACTGAGTTTATAGTGGAGAGGTATTGGGTGTTTTTTCATCAAATCAATAAAAAAAGCGATAGGAAAACCTATCGCTCTCTAAATCTGCCTATATCGGCCAAAATTTGCATACTCAACTTGGTACACAAATCTCCATTTGTTATTGGTGCTTTCCATGCCAAATTTGTTTGTTGTTCATCGTCCTGATGAGTTTTGGCTATCCTTTTCTAACACCTTGTTGCTGGGCTGTCCTAGCCTGATCCATTTCTGTCTATACCGTTAGACTAGATGATCATCCATATCTAAGTCAGCTCCTAGCTGATGGCGGTTACTTTACCGTGTTACAAAAAGACTACAAGAGTGCGACTTCACACTTTTGTACACAAATCGATCACACATTGATAAATCAGACATAAACACAAAACGCATTAATAAAACCAATACAAAAGAAAACGCCCCGACCATTACTGATCGGGGCGTCTCTTCAATCTCGCTCGAACGTACATTCCTTTACTCTGGCTAAGAGCAAGAAACCGACAAATTAGTGTAAACCACCAACGTACTTCGATAAGGTATCAATATCAGCGTCTGTTAACTTTTTAGCTACATCACGCATCATCGCATTCATGTCGTTATTACGGTCACCATCGCGGAATTTTTCAAGTTGAGCCTTGATGTAATCTGCGTGCTGACCTGAAATCTTAGGGAAACCAGAAAGTTCGGTACCATTACCACGAGGGCCATGACAAGCAATACACGCCGTTACGCCGCGTTCTGCGTTACCCGCTGTGTAAAGAACCTTACCTTCATCTACTACATTTTCAGGAGTAGAGTTACTAGAGATAGGTAGAGAGGCGTAGTATGCCGCTAGGTCAGCCATATCTTCTTCAGATAAAGGCATCGCCATTGCACCCATTACAGGTTCGTAACGACCTTGCTTACCACCACTTGTCATACCTAGCTTAAGCTCTTTTAACTGCTTCTCTAGATACTTCTCATGTTGACCAGCCAGCTTAGGGTACTGAGTGATCAAGCTGTTGCCGTCAGCACCGTGGCAGGCAACACATGTTTGTGATTTGGCTTTACCAGCTTCAATACTACCTTGAGCCCATACTGAGCAGCTGGCTAAAAGACTCAAAATTAGCGCTAATTTCTTCATGACATTCCATTATAATTATCAAGCTTCCAGTACCACTCTATGTTGCCACTCATGGTACAATAGGCGACCTTATGCCGAGCACGGTTATTTTACACAAATTCACAAAAAAGTAATCAATCGACTACACAAAGTCGAGATGGAGTTAACAGTGAGCGTAAAAATTCATTATCAAAACACGCATTTCATTACCAGTGCACCTGATATTCGTCATTTACCAGAAGACGAAGGGATCGAAATTGCGTTTGCAGGACGCTCCAATGCTGGTAAATCTAGCGCGCTAAATCGCGTTACAAACCAAAAAAGCTTGGCGAAAACCAGTAAAACACCCGGTCGAACTCAGCTAATCAACCTATTTAAGGTAACGGACGGTTGTCATATCGTCGATTTACCTGGATATGGCTTTGCTCAAGTACCACTTGAGATGAAGAAAAAATGGCAGAAGTCGCTAGGTGAATACCTACAACGACGTGAAAGCCTGAAAGGTTTAGTGGTATTGATGGATATCCGTCACCCAATGAAAGACCTTGACCAACAAATGATCTACTGGGCTATCGATAGCCGCATCCCAGTACAGGTTTTGTTAACAAAAGCAGACAAACTGAAAAGTGGTGCGCGTAAAGCACAGCTACTGAAAATCCGTAACGATGCAAAATCTTTCGGTGGTGATGTTGCGGTTGATGTCTTCTCTTCAATGAAGGGCATCGGCGTTGACCAACTGCGTGCCAAGATGGATGAGTGGTTTGCGCCTGCGCTTGCTGATCAAATCATTGATGAGTTAGCAGACGAAGAGCACAACGACTCAGAGTAGTTCCTCTACTTATCGCTATAGGTTAGAGCACTTACAACACGTGATTTAGCCTTATCAATGCCCCTCCTTATATAGGTGGGGTATTTTTTTGCCCAAAAATGAGTGAGTTAAGCCTAAGTTTTTAGTGTTAAAAATCGGATTTAGCCACTAAAACCAATAGAAGTGAACCATACTAAAAGACACATCTAAATAATCAGAACAATGAGAAAGGAATACTCATGTGGAAAACACCATTGGCCATCATTGCACTTATGTTGGTCTCACTGACAGGGTTTGCCTCTGAAGCAGAACAAGAACAAGCCCCACTGATCAATGTCGATATGACCTTAGACCTCGATGGCATGGAAAAGTACGCCCAAGACGCGAGTGAGTCTCTTGAGGTGATATCGCAATCTTTGCAAGCGATAGTCAACAACCCCAACCTAAGCGACGACCAGCAACAAGCCCTCAATCAAACGGTTGAAAGTATCAATAAGCTTGCGAGCTCCACCAAGACATCACTCAATCAACTGCCACAAGCCTTAGACCAATCTCGACTCGCCTTTAAACAAACCAGTCAAATGCTGTTGGATGACATTCAGACCAAGATCATCATTGCGCTGGCGGCCGTTATCGCCGTCATTATTATCGCTTTGACCGCTATCTATCTGCTTATCCTGAAACCCATGCAGCAAACCTTGGTAAAAGCGACCAACAATATCTCTTCGATGGCACAATCCATCCAGATCACCGCCGAAGCACTGAAATACAGCACCGAGAAACAACAGAAAATCATGGATTACATTGAGCATTCACCGACTCAATACACTGATAAATAAGGCGTGATCCATCAATCCTTTATCGATAACTTGTAAAATAAAAGTTATTTCAAGTGATAAAACAATCGACTTAGAGACGGATTTAAATTACCAAAAGCTGATCGAATTTCAGATCTAAGGCAAATCAGGGGTTTATCACTGTGCTTGAGAAAGTGTAATAAAAGGCACTAAAAATGAGAGGTTTTACGGGGGAATGATAGGTTGGAAATATTTTTCTTTCGCACAAGAAAAAACGCCCCAGTCAAATACTGACTAGGGCGGCTGAATCAGCCTAATCCAATAACGTGAAACAAAAGGTCTGAAAGATAGAACATCTTACCTCTGTACCCTACGAGATTTAATGTACAACAATTGCTCAGAAATGAAAACAACTTTTGTAGTTTTTTTTCATGAATGTTTTATTAAAACACCTAAATTCTTATTACGACTTAACTTTATTTGAGACAAAAAAAAGCCAGTGTTTGTGCACTGGCTCATACTAATTTGCTTATTAAGGTCAAAAACTGATTAGTGGGCTTGATCCCAGTTGTCACCGTGGCCAGCTTCCGCGACAAGCGGCACTTCTAGCTCTGCAGCGGATTCCATCAATTCTTGTACTTTACTTTCAATTTCGGCTAAAGATGACTCTTCCACTTCAAACACCAATTCATCGTGTACCTGCATAAGCAGTTTTACACGACCATCGCCTTCCGCTTGAATCCACTCATCCACCAACAACATCGCTTTCTTAATGATGTCAGCCGCTGTGCCTTGCATTGGCGCGTTGATCGCCGCGCGTTCAGCAGCCTTACGACGCATGCCATTACGAGATTGAATCTCAGGAAGGTGCAGTCGACGACCGTAAATGGTTTCAACGAAGCCTTGCTCTGAAGCAGCACTGCGCGTGTCTTCCATATACTGCATTACGCCAGGGTAACGCTCGAAGTAAGTGTCCATGTAGTGCTGTGCTTCGCCACGAGGAATACCCAGTTGCTTAGCCAAGCCAAAGGCACTCATACCGTAGATAAGACCGAAGTTAACGGCTTTAGCACGACGACGTTGTTCAGTGGTCACACTCTCAATATCAACACCAATGATCTCAGCAGCCGTTGCCGCGTGGATATCTTTGCCTTGTTGGAATGCTTCCAGAAGCGCTTTATCACCCGAAAGGTGCGCCATGATACGCAATTCAATTTGAGAGTAATCGACCGCTAGAATCTTCCAACCATGTTGTGCAACGAATGCTTGGCGGATACGACGGCCTTCTTCATTACGAATTGGGATGTTCTGTAGGTTTGGATCTGTTGAAGACAAACGACCCGTTGCTGTCACCGCTTGGTGATAAGACGTATGAACACGACCCGTTTCAGCGTTGATCATCTTCGGTAGTTTATCTGTGTAGGTAGACTTGAGTTTCGCAAGGCCACGATACTCAATGATCAGCTTAGGTAGCGGGTAATCAAGAGCCAGCTCTTGCAGCACTTCTTCGTTGGTTGAAGGTGCACCTGATGGCGTTTTCTTGATAACAGGCAGACCCATTTTCTCAAACAGGATCGCTTGCAGCTGTTTTGGCGAGTTCATGTTGAACTCTTGCTCTGCAATCTCGTAGGCTTTCTGTTCTAGCTCATCCAATCGAACCGCAATCTCTTGCGATTGAGCGCCTAGCAGCATGTCATCGATGAATACGCCAGTGCGTTCAATGCGAGACATAACAGGGATCAGTGGTACTTCGATTTCTTCATAGATGGCTTTTAGCTTTTCATCTTGCTCAATGTTTTCCATCAAACGGTTATGAAGACGTAAAGTCACGTCAGCATCTTCTGCTGCGTATGGAGACGCTTCACCCAGCTCAATCTGGTTGAAAGTAAGCTGCTTCTTACCTTTACCTGCGATTTGCTCAAATGAGATGCAGCTGTGCTGAAGGAAACGCAGCGCTAGGCTATCCATATCATGCTTGCCGCCAACGCTATTAAAAACATAAGACGCTAGCATGGTGTCGTGCTTGATGCCTTTCATCTCGATACCGTAGCGCGCTAAAACGCTCATATCGTACTTCAGGTTTTGACCGACTTTAGCCTGTGCGTCATCTTCAAGAATCGGCTTAAGCTGTTCAAGTACCCAATCACGGTCGAGTTGTTGAGGTGCATCTAGGTAATCATGGGCAACCGGTACGTAAGCGGCAACGCCTTCTTCGGTTGCGAATGATAGACCAACAAGGTTAGCCACCATGTAGTCCAAGCTGTCTGTTTCAGTATCAAAGGCAAACACCTCTGACGCTTTCAGTTTCTCTAGCCACGCATTAAAAGAGGCTTCATCTAAGATGGTTTCGTAGTTGCTGCGATCAATCGTCACTGCAGAGGTGTTCATTTCTACGGTAGAAGTGGTTGATGCCGTATTGCTGTGCACTGCGCCCGACTTTTCATCCGCCTCAACCACACCACTGCCACCTTCAAGTAGCTCGTTCAACCAAGACTTGAAGACCAGTTGACCATATAGCTTAATCAGCTCATCCGTGTTTGGTTGGGTTTTTACGAGTGACTCTGGTGTCTCTTCTAGCTCGACGTCCAGTTTGATCGTTGCAAGCTCATAAGACATCTCAGCGTTGTCTTTATTATCAATCAGCTTCTTAGCCATGGTTTTTGAACCACGGAAGCCAAGAGCGGCAATATCATCCAGGTTTTGATACAGCTTTTCGATGCTACCAATGCCTTGCAGCAGAGCAGTCGCTGTCTTGTCACCGACACCCGGAACTCCTGGGATGTTATCGACTTTATCGCCCATCAGCGCAAGGTAGTCGATAATAAGCTCTGGTGGGATGCCAAACTTCTCAATCACGCCTTCACGATCCATTACCACGTTGGTCATGGTGTTAATCAGAGTAACGTTGTCATCGACAAGCTGCGCCATATCTTTATCGCCAGTACTAATAAGCACAGGCATACCCATCGCAGAAGCTTGAGAAGCAAGCGTACCGATCACGTCATCCGCTTCAACGCCGGGAATAGAGATAAGTGGCAAACCCATTGCACGAATCACATTGTGCAAAGGCTCAATCTGGCAACGAAGATCATCAGGCATAGGTGGACGGTTTGCCTTGTACTCTGGGTACATGTCATCACGGAACGTCTTTCCTTTCGCATCAAAAATTACCGCAATACGATCAGAAGCAAATTGACGCATCATGCTGCGCAGCATGTTAACTACACCGTAAACAGCGTTAGTTGGGATATCACCATTGCTCATTGTGCCAGGGTAAGCATGGAACGCGCGATATAGGTAAGAAGAGCCATCGATCAGAATCAATGGATTATCAGGAATACGAGCCATAATGTTTGTGTATCCAGTAAGTACAGAAATTATCTGTTAAGAATGCCACGTCTGTTGGTTGGATTCCACGTTGTCGATCTGTATCCGTTCACTCGGTTGTGTTCGTTATAATCGATTTGTTGTTATTTTTTGTTCTTAGACGCAAGCGTTCTGTGGATAACTCTGTTTATATTATTTATCCACCCTGTTGAGAACTAAGGTTAACAACTCAAAAAACACCAATAAACAACTGAAAATAAAGAATAATTTTACAGATCGAACAGATGATCAACGATCTTTTCTCGATCTTGCGTTGTGGAAAAGAATGCTGATGGCGTTTTATTCATAAAAATACGTGCCACTAAATATGCATCTTGTTGAAATGGTAGGTATAAAAAAAGCGACACCCGAAGATGTCGCCTAGCAAAAACCGGTAAAGCCATTCAAATTGAATACCACAGCTTTACCTAAAAGCTATAAATTACACTGGAAGCAATGTGAGCAATGTGAGCAATGTCGTGTCAAAAAGAACTTAGTACAAGTTCGCGAGAATTCTGTTGGGTAACCAAGTAGATACTTGAGTACTTAACATCCTTGTGAACATTTCCTTACTCCCTAAGACGAAGTTAATAATAATGATTCTCATTTAATAGTCAACACTTAAATGATAATAAATCTCATTTAATTTATAAACCGTTAACAGCAGTGCTTAAATTTGCTTCAAAAAATGGATTCTATGGTCATTAATGTCTTCTTTTTCTTCAAATTTTTCGATTAGGTAACCGTTTCTCAATAACAGACGCAACATTGCAGGGAACTGGTTACGAGACTTAACCTTTAACTGTCTGTAGCCCTGCTCTTTCGCCCACTGTTCCTGAGCGTCTAATTGCGCCTGTGCAACGCCTTTGTTCCTCGCGAGCGGTGACACGCCACCAAACCAGCTGTAAAAAGTATCTTGACCCAATTCATAGCCGATCTTAAAACCGAGCAGCACGCCAGCTTCTTCAGCCACTAAAATAAGGTTCTTTTTCCCTGCTAGCCGCTCTGAAAGAGAAGAGACGCTCTCTTTTTTAGCGAACTCAGAGATCTGCTCGACCACAGACACCACTTCTTCTAAAGAACCTTGACGTACGACAACTGACATCTTATCCATCCTCATAAACGAAAGGGCTGGCACAATGGCCAACCCTTTTACTGATCACTTAAGTGAGCTCTACACGGTTACTTTTCTTTTAAGTGCTCTGCGGCTTGTGCATTGTCTTCTGCAAGCCACTCAGCCACATCTTTAGCGAAGTAAGTAAGAATGCCATCAGCACCAGCGCGCTTAAAGCACAACAGTGATTCCATGACGGTTTCGCGCTCTTTCAGCCAGCCGTTTTGAATCGCCGCTTTGTGCATCGCGTATTCACCAGATACTTGGTAAGCAAACGTAGGCGCTTGCAGTTCGTGCTTAACACGACGAACAATATCAAGGTAAGGCATGCCTGGTTTCACCATCACCATGTCCGCACCTTCATTAAGATCCATCGCGACTTCATAAATCGCTTCATCGCTGTTGGCTGGATCCATCTGGTAGTTCTTCTTGTTACCACCTTTCAGGTTCGAAGCACTGCCAACTGCATCACGGAATGGGCCGTAGTAGCACGATGCATATTTTGCAGAGTACGCCATAATCTGAGTATGAATATGGCCCGCTTCTTCTAACGCTTCACGGATCTTACCAATGCGACCATCCATCATATCCGATGGGGCAACTACGTCAGCACCCGCTTCAGCGTGTGATAATGCTTGCTTGATCAAGACTTCAGTCGTCTCGTCATTCATCACGTAACCATCTTCATCGATGATGCCGTCTTGGCCGTGAGTGGTGAACGGGTCTAGTGCTACGTCAGTAATAACGCCAATGTTTGGCACATGCTCTTTTAGTAAACGTACAGCGCGCTGCACCAAACCTTCTGAGTTATGAGCTTCAGCTGCGCATAAACTTTTAGCATCTTGGTTCACGACTGGAAATAGAGCAATCGCAGGAACACCCAGCTTTGACAGGTAATCTGCTTCCTCAAGCATGTAGTCGATCGACAAGCGTTCAACACCTGGCATTGACTCGACAGGCTCGCGGCGGTCTTTACCCATCAGGATAAACATTGGGTAGATTAGATCATCCACAGACAATTGATTTTCTGCCATTAGGCGACGGCTAAAGTCGTGCTTACGCATACGGCGCATACGGCGACCTGGGAATTGACCTTGAATTGAAACAGACACTAGATTCTCCTTGCCTAGTCTAAGCACCGAAATACTTAGATATGAAAAGTGCTAAATACAGGCAAAAGCATATCACTGATGGCTCAGGACGCTAGCAGTAAAATATGAAACCCACTCAAAAATAGGGATAAATGGCAAAAAATGACCTTCTCCTCACACTGCCGTATACTCATGACAACTCAGTAAAGACCGCTTTCAGGACAAAACAATGATCGACACCCATGCTCATATTTACGCTAGTGAATTCGATGAAGACCGCGAACAAGTTGTGCAGCGCGCACTGGCTCAAGGGATTGATACCATTCTATTGCCGAACATCGATTTAGAATCTATCGAACCAATGTTAGCAACGGAAGCGCAGTTTCCTGATGTGTGCCGTTCAATGATGGGCTTACACCCTTGTTATGTGGATGCGAATATCGAGCAAACCCTCAAAACCATTCGAGCTTGGTTTGATAAGCATGACTTTATCGCCGTGGGTGAGATTGGTATCGACTTGTACTGGGATAAAACCTTCAAGGCTGAACAAGAGATGGCGTTTGTGACTCAACTGCAGTGGGCAAAAGAGCTTGATCTACCTGTGGTGATCCACACTCGTGATTCCATTGAAGAGACACTTGCCCTACTTCGTAAAGAACAAGATGGCAGCTTACGCGGGGTATTCCACTGCTTTGGTAGCAGCTTAGAGGAAGCTCAAGCGATCAACGAGCTAGGCTTTCATTTAGGTTTAGGCGGCGTTTCGACCTTTAAGAACTCTGGGATGGACAAGGTGATCCCACATCTCGATATGGATTACGTCATTCTAGAGACAGATTGCCCATACTTGGCACCAACACCGAATCGCGGTAAACGCAATGAACCAGCCTACACAGAATTAGTAGCAAAACGCATCGCCGAATTACGCGGAATTACCCTTGAAGAAGTCGAAAACATAACCACCAAAAATGCTAAGGCATTGTTTAATTTATGACAAATCTATTAATAAGTAATTATTACGGATTTTTCCTGAATTTATTTGAGAAAGCTAAGTGACATGTATAGTATCAACCACCTGCATATAGAGGTAGTTGATTATGTGTGACCATTCACAACACTTACAACGTCAACATCGAACCCTATGGCATAAAATTTTGGGCATCAAAGAGCTCTATATATGTCAGAACTGTGGCTATCAGTTAAAGATTCGATAAACAGACATAATAAAAAAGCGGCCCTAGGCCGCTTTTTTATTATGTGATTTTTACTGAAGCATTCCGAATCAAGATTCAGCTTCTTCCTCTTCATCCGCATCTGGCTTACGCGTATAAAAGCGTGCGAAAAACAGACCAATCTCAAACAGAATACACATTGGAATCGCCAACAGTGTTTGCGAGATCATATCTGGTGGTGTCAGCATCATACCGATGATGAAAGCACCCACCACAATGTAAGGACGCTTTTCAGACAGAGATTGAGGCGTTGTTGCCCCCGTCCAACACAACAAGATAATCGCAACAGGCACTTCAAAGGCAATACCAAAAGCAAAGAACAGCGCGAGTACAAAATCAAGATAGCTTGAGATGTCGGTTGCGAACTCTACTCCCCCTAATGATATGGCCGTAAAAAAGCCAAATACCAACGGGAATACAATAAAGTAAGCGAACGCCACACCACAGTAAAACAGCAATGAACTTGAAGCCAATAGCGGCATGATCAAGCGTTTTTCATGCTTGTATAAACCCGGAGCAACAAAAGCCCACACCTGATACAAAATAAACGGAACCGCGAGGAATATAGACGCGATCAAGGTTAATTTCAGCGGTGTGAAAAATGGCGATGCAACATCGGTTGCGATCATCGTCGCCCCTTCCGGTAGACGATCTACCAAAGGTGCTGATACGAATTCATAAATATCATTAGCAAAATAAATTAGCCCGACAAATATCACTAGCACCGCGACAATCGCACGTAGTAGGCGATTACGTAGTTCTAGAAGGTGGCTAATTAAAGGCTGTGTCTGCTCAGTCGAAGACATGTCAAACCTCTTAAACAGGAAGATCGAAAAGGAGCCGCGCGTGTATCTATCCAGTTGAATTGGTATCCACTTGAATAGTTATTTACTTGAATAGATATCTATTTAAACATCTAGCGAATCAAGTATCCGGCGACTCCTCCTTGCGAGACTATTCGGCTTTCTTATCTGACGGTGCTGAAGCTTCACTGTTGACCTGAATGGTTTCAGATTCCACAGTTTCCATGACACTAGGTTTAGTCTCACTTGGCTTATCAGACTCAGGCTTAGCATACGGACGTTGAACCTCAGCAGCGGCCTGCTTGAGTTCATCGACTGACGCTTTAAGGTCTGGAGATAAATCTTCCATACCCATTTTTTCCGCCTTGCGTAGGTTTTCTTGCAGCTCTTGCACCTTAAGCTCATGAGAAAGTTCATCTTTCACACTGTTTGCCATGCTTTTCGCTTGTCCAACAAACTTGGAAATACTGCGAATCGCCACGGGCAAACGCTCAGGCCCTAAAACCACTAACCCAACGACAGATATTAATACCAGTTCCCAAAAACCGATATCAAACACGATTTACGCCTGCTCTTTGTCTTTCTTTGTTTCAGCAGTTGTTTCAGCGTGAGCTTCTGTCTTCTGCTGTTCAATATTCTTTGGTTCGAAGTCTGCATCTTTCTTATCTGCAGGCTTGTCTTCATCGCTCATCGCTTTTTTGAAGCCTTTAACCGCTGAACCTAAGTCACCACCCATACCGCGCAGTTTCTTTGTTCCGAATAGCAAAATTACAATTACAGCAATGATTAGAAGTTGCCAAATACTGATACCACCCATTGTCATTGTCCTCGGGTCTGTCTACACATAAAAATATTAAGAGAGTCTACTGTCTAACGACGGTAAGCTCGCCAACTAAGCAACCAAAATGTGACACCTGCGATGCCACAGCCCATAGATAGCTGCTCATAAGGGCTTGAAACTAATATTGCGGAGCATACGACTAAAGTGGCTCCAACGCCAAACAAAAACTTTCCAGTTGCTTGCTGACGCTTACTATCTCGGTAACCTTGATAAAGCTGATCCATTCTGTGGTTCATCGCTTTACCTTGGCGCAAGCTGTCATAAAGTAGCTCTGGCAGCTCTGGCAGTTTTTCTGCCCAGAATGGCGCACGCTCTTTTACTGCGTTGATCACAGCTTGCGGCCCCACCTGATTCATCATCCAGGTTTCAAGGAAAGGCTTCGCCGTTGCCCACAAATCAAGTTGCGGATACAGCTGACGGCCTAGGCCTTCGACATACAACAAGGTCTTTTGCAGAAGCACCAACTGAGGTTGAACCTCCATGTTGAAACGTCTTGCTGTATTAAATAAGTTTAGCAACACATGGCCAAATGAGATCTCGCCAAGTGGTTTTGCAAAGATTGGCTCACACACCATACGGATCGCGAACTCAAAATCATTGACGTTAGTGTCGTGTGGCACCCACCCCGAATCAACGTGTAGCTCAGCAACTTTACGGTAATCTCGATTGAAGAAAGCCAACAAGTTCTCTGCTAAATAGCGCTTATCTTCGCTATTGAGCGTACCAACAATGCCACAATCCAAACCAATCCACTGAGGGTTATCTGGATTCTCTGGGTTAACAAATACGTTGCCCGGGTGCATGTCTGCATGGAAAAAGCTATCTCGGAATACTTGGGTGAAGAATACCGTCACACCGCGTTCCGCGAGCAATTTCATGTTGGTGCCGTTGGCTTCTAGCGTCTCAATATCGGAGACTTGAATACCATAGATTCGCTCTGACACCATCAGGGTTTCGCTGCTTAGATCAGGGATAACCTCTGGAACATACAGCTCTTCACTGCCTTCAAAATTACGTCGCAGTTGAATGGCATTGGCCGCCTCACGGCGCAGGTCGAGTTCATCAAGTAACGTTTTCTCGTACTCGTGAACCACTTCAACCGGTTTCAAACGACGTGCTTCAGGAAGCGACTTAGCGACTATACGCGCCATTCGGTGCATCAGTTTTAGATCTGCGTCAATCACCGGGCGAATATCAGGTCGAATTACCTTCAGAACAATCTCACGACCGCTCTCTTTAAGCTTTGCGGTATGCACCTGAGCGATAGAAGCAGAAGCCAGTGGCTCGATATCAAAGTCGGTAAACCAGTTGTCTAAACTGCCACCCAACGCCTTTTCCATATCTTGCTTCGCCAGTTGACCATCAAACGGCGCAACTTGGTCTTGCAACAACGCCAACTGATCGGCGATATGAGGAGGGAACAGATCACGACGTGTCGACATCATCTGTCCAAACTTGATCCACACTGGACCAAGTTCTTGCAGCGCAAGGCGCAAGCGATGACCCAACTCTTTATCTTGATGCTTGTTCTTGAGCCAAAACAGTGACTTTCGCGCCAACAAAGGGGCTTTAGTCAGTTGGTGTTCCGGCATCAACTCATCAAGGCCGTATTCCAACTGTACCTTGATAATATGATAAAGACGTTTCAGTTCTGCTGGGGTCATGCTTTCTCCAACAGAGCGTTCAACTTAGCTTCAAGACGAGCAGCAGAGCTTTTTACGTCATCAACTTGGTCGCAAAAATGCGCGACTTCTAACGGTGCAGGTGCGATCTTCCACTCTTCAGTCAGAACTTGAGCAACATGATTTTGATGCTTAGTTGCCTGTTTTGCTACAAAGCCACCGACGTTTTTAACGCCTTGCACCAAGGTATGCGCAACCACATCACCCGTTACGCGCGATAACCACTCTTCCAAATCAGGCTTGCAGTCTGTCATCAGTTGAGCGAATTTCTGAGCCAGTTGAATATCACCTTCTAAGATCAGCTTATCTTGCTTGATCAGCTTGGTGATGTTCGATTGCTCACGCAGTTCAGGTAACACCGATAGGTTCAAAGATAGGTAGCAGTCAGGCTGCCCTTCGTATTCTGACAACACATCAATCTGTTGGCTGAAAACGAAAGTGAGTGTTTTATTCAACTCTTTCAAATTGACTTGAATGATCTGCCCCTTTAAACGAGACAAACGACGAACCAGTGCTGGATCATCGTTCACGAAAGTATTTAAAGAGGTTTCAATAACCGCGGTTACCAATGGATCAAGTGGCATGACTGTCCTTACCTTTGAAAACGGATAAGCCTTAACCTATCCGTTCTATCTTTATTCTTATTGTTTAGCACGCTCAGCGAGCCTGCTACCAAGCTCGACTAGAACTTGTAACCGCGGTGCAGCGCAACAATGCCGCCCGTTAGGTTGAAGTATTTTGTATTTTCAAAGCCCGCTTCTTGCATCATGCCTTCCAAAGTCTCTTGATTTGGGTGCATACGAATAGATTCTGCAAGGTAACGGTAGCTGTCTGCATCGTTAGCAATCAACTCACCCATTTTTGGCAACAGGTGGAAAGAGTATGCGTCGTAAACCTTTGATAGTGGCTCAAGCACTGGCTTAGAAAACTCAAGAACCAACAGACGGCCACCCGGCTTAAGTACGCGGTACATAGAACGCAGCGCTTGGTCTTTATCGGTTACGTTACGCAGACAGAAGCTGATCGTAATGCAATCGAAGTAGTTATCTGGGAATGGCAACTCTTCAGCGTTCGCTTGTACGTAGTGTACGTTGCCAACAATGCCGCTATCACGCAGCTTATCACGGCCAACATTCAGCATTGAGTTGTTGATATCAGCAAGAACCACGTGGCCTTTTTCACCAACGATACGCGAGAATTTCGCAGTAAGGTCGCCAGTACCACCACCAAGATCTAGGATACGCTGACCAGGGCGAACGCCACTGCAATCAATCGTGAATCGCTTCCACAAGCGGTGAACACCACCCGACATTAAGTCATTCATGATGTCGTATTTAGCGGCTACAGAGTGAAATACCTCTGCTACTTTCGCGACTTTTTCGTCTTTCGCGACTGTTTCGAAACCAAAGTGTGTGGTTTCTGACTCTACTGCTGAATTTGTCTGCACGCTTGTGTCCATAATGCTGTTATCTACCATGGTAAGTTCTCATCGACAGCACGCTCCGTGTTTAGAGGCGCTGCGGCCGATTAGTTTACTTTATCCTCAGCGGGTTGTCTTTCTACTAAGGAGGCATTTTCTGAAAAAGCCTCATTTTGCGCCATTTCGGCCAAACCAATCGAGATCGGTTTCTTCACTTCAACACCGAGTTGCTTGAAGCTTTCCGCCTGACGGATCACATTGCCACGCCCAGTCACTAGCTTATTCATCGCTCCTTGGTAGCTTTGGTTGGCTCTATCTAATGAGCTTCCAAGACCTTCCATATCATCAACGAACAGGCGTAATTTGTCGTAAAGCTTGCTCGCACGTTCCGCGATAACTTGCGCGTTCTGATTCTGTCTATCGTTGCGCCACAAGTTATCAATGGTACGCAGTGCCACCAGCAAGGTGGTTGGGCTAACCAAGATGATATTTTGCTCCATCGCATCTTTAACTAAGCTAGGGTCGGCTTGAATCGCCACCTGAAACGCAGGTTCTACCGGAATAAACATCAACACGTAATCCAAGCTCTGTATGCCTTTGAGCTGATGATAATCCTTCTGGCTCAAGCCTTTAATGTGTGCGCGCAATGAAGCCAAGTGATCACGTAATGCAGCATCACGTTGTTGATCAGTTTCAGCATTGAAGTAACGCTCAAAGGCCACCAAAGCCATTTTTGAATCCACCACCACTTGCTTGTCTTGTGGCAGATGCACAATCACATCTGGCTGGTAACGCTTGCCCGCATCGTTTTGCAGGTTCACTTGAGTTTGGTATTCATGACCTTCGCGCAGCCCTGATTCTGCCAGCACCCGTGCCAGTACTACTTCGCCCCAGTTACCCTGCTGTTTATTATCGCCCTTTAGTGCTTGGGTCAGATTAACCGCTTCACGTGTCATGCTCTCATTAAGACGTTGCAGGTTTTTAAGCTCATGAACTAAGGTATGACGCTCTTTGGCTTCTTGGCTAAAGCTGTCGTTCACTTGTTTCTTGAAGCCTTCCAACTGCTCTCTCAATGGAGACAACAAACCTTCTAGGCTCTGTTTATTTTGCTGATCGACCTTAGCGGTTTTGCTCTCAAACAGTTGATTCGCTAACAGTTCGAACTGCTGCTTAAGTCGAGATTCGGCTTGCTCTAGCAACTGTAGCTTTTCGCTATTGGCGAGGTTTTCTTGGTCGTGTCTTGCTTCTTGTTCGCGCAGCTCAGCTTCTAATTCAGACTTATGATCCTTAAGCACATTGATCTCATCGGCGTACTGCTGGCGCTCTTGCTTCACAGCCTCAAAGTAGCGCAGCTTTTCCATCGCAGCCATCACCTTACCGTGCGCTTGCTTGAGCTCGAATGCCGCTTTGTCTCGGTCATCATCTAACTCATTGAGTTCTTGTTGCGCCTCTGCGAGTGATACTTTGAGCTGAGATTGCTGAGATTCATGCAACAAACGATCGGACTCTAGCTGCTGCTCGAGCAATCGCTGCTGAAAAGAGAGCTTCTGTTTAATCCACCAACCCACCACACCGCCGCTGACGAGCGCGCCAGAAATTGCAGCAATAAGCGTTGCCTGATGTTCGATAATCCATTGCATGATAATGATTTAGCCTAATTTGAAATAACTCATTAAATGGTATTTTGATACTGGATAAATGTCCAGTTTGCCGTATTAAAATTCGACAGATAGACTAGGCGCTCCGTATTCTGTCCCATCAAATTAGAATGAGTTGCCATGAACGAACGTCGTGCCTTGGGCTTTGGCCTTTCCGCAGTACTGCTGTGGTCAACGGTCGCTACTGCTTTTAAGCTGACCCTTGCTGAGTTTTCACCGATTCAAATGCTGACCATTGCCAGTATTGTGTCGTCGATTGCGCTGATCGCAGTCTGCGCCTTTCAAGGTAAGCTCTCTCAGCTGAGTACAACGTTCCTTTCAAACCCTTGGTATTACCTGCTGCTCGGCTTGGTTAACCCATTGGCTTATTACCTGATTCTATTCAAAGCCTACGACCTGCTGCCCGCTTCTCAAGCTCAAGCCATCAACTACAGCTGGGCTATCACGCTAACCTTAATGGCGGCGGTTTTTCTGGGGCAAAAGATTCGTAAGCAAGATTGGATTGCGTGTACCTTCAGCTATGCGGGTGTGGTAGTTATTGCCACCAAAGGCGATGTGTTAGGCATGCAGTTCGATAGCCCACTCGGTGTGGCACTGGCGCTGCTTTCTACTCTGCTTTGGGCAGGATATTGGATTCTCAACACCAAAAACAAGGCTGACCCAGTGGTTGGCGTACTGCTTGGTTTCTTAGTGGCATTACCTTTCGCGATCGGTTTAACCCTTTTTGAAGGCGAGAGCTTTAGCCAAATCACAGCGAAAGGTTGGATGGCCGTAACTTATGTTGGCCTGTTTGAGATGGGGATTACCTTTGTATTGTGGCTATCAGCATTGAAGCTCACCAACAACACGGCCCGTATCAGTAACCTGATTTTCGCATCACCTTTTATCTCTTTGATGCTACTTTCCACCATTATCGGCGAAGAGATTCACCCAGCGACCCTGTTTGGCTTGGTACTGATCATTGCTGGCTTAGTGATTCAACAGATCAAGTTTTCAAAAAACAAACCGGCGTAAATAAGAGCTAAAAGATTCGATTGAGAGCGAAAAGCTATCAATAAAGTCGAATCTAGAGCTAGTACACAATGTTAGATACAAAAATGGCGAGTCGTATGACTCGCCATTTTTATATAATTTAGAATCTATGGGTAAGCTTAAACCCACTGACCTGCTGCAAAGCCAGAACTCCAACACCATTGGAAATTATAGCCGCCTAACCAACCGGTTACGTCCATCACTTCACCAATGAAATAGAGGCCAGACACGCTCTTACATTCCATGGTTTTTGAAGATAGGTGATTGGTGTCCACGCCACCTAGAGTTACTTCGGCAGTACGGTAACCTTCGGTGCCGTTTGGCGCGATTTTCCAGTTTTCTAGATGCTCTACGATGTCATTCAGCTGTTTTTCATTGAACTGCTTGAGCGGCTTGTCTTCCAGCTCTTTGCGGTCAATCAACACTTCAACAAAACGCTTCGGCAGTGCTTTCGCCAAGGTGTTTTTCAGGCTCTGATTTGGGTGCTTCTCGCGAGAGTTAGCCAGCAGTTCAGCCACATCGACTTCAGGTACTAGATTAATCGAAACCGACTGACCCGCTTTCCAGAAAGAAGAAATTTGCAGAACTGAAGGACCCGATAGGCCGCGGTGAGTAAACAGCAACGCTTCTTTGAACAAGGTTCCGTCTTGCGCGGTGATCTCAGCAGGAATCGCGATTCCTGAAAGCTCAGCGAAATCTTCTTTATCTTCTTTATGCAGAGTAAATGGTACTAAGCCTGCGGTAGTTGGCATCACAGACAAACCAAATTGCTCGGCAATCTTGTAGCCAAATGGCGTTGCGCCCAGCTTAGGCATCGACAAACCACCTGTCGCCACAACCAGTGAGTCACACTCAACTTCGTCGGTATTGAGGTGCATCTTGAAGCCAGCGTCTGTTTTTTCGATGGAGTGAACATCACAACGGTAGCGTTGTTCGACTTTCGCCTGCTTACACTCGTCAAGCAGCATGCTCACGATATCTTTTGCTGTGTGGTCATTCACACAGAACAACTGGCCGTGATCACGCTCTTCGAACTCAATACCGTACTTGCTCACCATCGAGATAAAATCCCAGTTGGTGTATTGAGATAAAGCTGACTTCACGAAGTGAGGGTTGTTACACAGGAAGTTGTTGGCTGAAACATCATAGTTAGTGAAGTTACAACGACCGCCACCTGAGATTAAAATTTTTCTGCCTGGTTTCTTTGCATGATCAACCACCAGCACTCGTCGGCCACGTTTACCAGCTTCCGCAGCACACATTAAGCCTGCGGCGCCCGCACCAATTACGATTACATCAAATTTTTCACTCATGTGGTTCTGCTTTTCTTCACTTTTGCAGCCCGAGTACACCCTGTTCTCGAAATGCCATCAATAAAAAAGGATGTGCATAAACAGCACATCCTTACTAATTGCTCGCTATTTTAGCGGCAATTTTAAACTTTGCAATTGATGTTCAATTGAACAATTAGCAGACAGCAGCAAAACCACTACTTAACTTAGCGAACCAACAACCGAAGCTTCACACCAGAACCTAAGCTCTACTTCACACGTACTAAAAACTCAGACGATGAAAGAAGACAGCAAGGTTACACCTAGCAGAGCGGAAGAGAGTATGAATAACTGTCTTACGCGATCGCACTTCGAAGTAAAAACTTCGTCATGATGATGGTGATACTCTTTGCTTTTGATGTAACTGAACAGGCGAACCTGTTTGGTCATATTGCCATGGGTTGTGAAAAAACCGCCTCCGTCTACTTGTTGATAAAGTAGAGGATGCGCTTCTCGCATAATATAAATGAGCGTTCTTAGCGCAGTAAAATAACGCGCCCAGTTCACGCAAGTCACAACCATTAGTGCAAATAGAATAGTGTCGCCGCTGATCATCCTTTCCTCCCTACATCTTCATAAGAAAACTCAAAAGAAAAAGATAATCAGTGTCTTTCTCGTACTACCTAAACGGCAGGAGCTTCCATAATTGAAGATGAACCATCTTTTGCCAATTGCGCTAGGTCTTTATCAATAAAGAACAGTGCTTTACCGTCTTCACCAACAAGCTCTAGCTTATCCAATACACCTTTAAACAACTTCTCTTCTTCGTGTTGCTCTGCAACGTACCATTGCAGGAAGTTAAAGGTTGAGTAGTCTTGTGTGCTGAAAGCAACGTGAGCCAGTTTGTTGATCTTTTCAGTAATCATCTGCTCATGTTCATAAGTTTCACGGAACACTGCACCAAGGCTTTCGAATTCGTGTTTCGGTGCTTCAATCGAACCCAGAATTGGCATTGCACCTGTTTCGCTTACGTAAGTGAAAAGACGCTGCATATGTTCCATTTCTTCTACTGCATGAACACGCAGAAACTCTGCTGCACCTTCAAATCCTTTGTCTTCACACCAAGCACTCATTTGTAAGTATAGATTGGATGAGAAAAATTCTAGGTTAATTTGATCATTCAGTTGCTCAACCATAGTTTTTGACAGCATTTAAGACTCCTAATTACATCCTCAATTTTCTCTACTATATCACTATTTAATGAATATCTCGCAGGCCATTAGTTAACCAATATTTCGAGCTGTCATTACGCAAGACAGTGGATATGAGATCACTTCAGCAAAAAAAACCATCGCATAGTGCTAATCTTAAATCAGACAATGAATAAAGGAGGTAGCGATATGAGTTACAAACATATTTTGGTCGCGGTCGATTTATCAGAAGACAGCAAATTAATTGTGGATAAAGCGGTAGCATTGGCTAAGCCATTGGAAGCCAAAGTCTCTTTTATCCATATCGATATTAACTACGCAGAGCTGTATACCGGCCTGATTGATATCAACATGGCCGAAACCCAGCACAACGCGATGGAAGCGTCTCGTATTCAGCTGCAAAATTTTGCGGAGCACGCCCAATACCCGATCACCCATACCCTAGTAGGCAGTGGTGATTTGAGTCATGAGCTGTGTGACACCATCAACGAGTTCAATGTTGATCTCGTGGTTTGCGGTCACCATCAAGACTTTTGGAGCAAGCTGCTCTCTTCAACACGCCAACTGATCAACGCCTCTCCGGTTGATATGCTGGTCGTGCCTCTAAGAGATTCAGAAGACTAATGATTTAAGGTTAGGTAACATACAGCTCATATCTTATTAACGAAGTTTTACTATGAGCTATTTAGCTGGTGTTACCCTCCTATGGGCCTTCTCCTTTAGCCTGATCGGCGTTTACCTTGCGGGTCAGGTTGATTCTTGGTTCTCTGTTTTAATGCGTGTTGCCCTTGCCGGCGTCGTATTTCTTCCTTTCCTAAAGTTTCGCGGCGTATCGCGTAAGCTGATCGCTAAATTGATGGCAATTGGTGGTATCCAGCTTGGCCTGATGTACTGCTTCTACTATCAATCTTTCTTACTGCTATCCGTTCCTGAAGTCCTTTTGTTTACCGTTTTCACGCCAATTTACGTCACGCTTATTTATGACTTTCTCAAAGGGCAATTCTCTCCGTGGTACCTAGTGACAGCGGCAATTGCGGTATTGGGCGCGGTATTCATTAAGTTCGCAGGTATTAACGAAAACTTTTTAGTCGGCTTCCTCGTCGTGCAAGGCGCGAACCTGTGCTTTGCTATTGGTCAGGTGGGCTACAAGGTGGTGATGGAGAAGGAATCGACCGAGTTGCCTCAGCGAACCGTATTTGGTTACTTCTACTTAGGGGCGCTATGTGTCGCGTCAGTGGCTTTCATGCTACTAGGCAACCCAGAGAAACTGCCCACCACCACACTTCAATGGGGAATCCTGATCTACCTTGGCTTGATTGCGTCGGGGCTGGGTTACTTTATGTGGAATAAAGGCGCGTGCATGGTGAATGCTGGCGCGCTGGCAGTGATGAACAATGCCTTGGTTCCTGCTGGTCTGGTGGTGAATATCCTGATTTGGAACAGAGATGTAGATTTGGTTCGCTTGTCTATTGGTGGCGCCGTTATCTTATTCTCTTTATTCGTCAATGAGACGTGGGTGAAGAAGCGCGTAGCAAGATCCGCAAGCAACGCTTAGCTGATTTGAACGAGCTACATGAGTCAGCTCGGATAACCCCAAAAAGCAAAAGAGCGACCTAAGGTCGCTCTTTTTAAATCATCGCTGTAGCAATAAACCATTCAAATCAACTTCAGTGGATTTGATTGTGGCTCACTACCTGAGTCTTGGTTTCAGTGAAGGCAACATCATCAAGTTGTAGGTTGATTCGTTCCAATTCACTTTCCAGCTTCTGACTTTTCTTAAACAGCTTTTGCTGCTTCTTAATCATCTTCGCCAGTTTCTTATTGTACTTCTCTTGTTTCTTAGCCGCTTTCTTCGCTTGTTTGAGTTCAGCTTTCTCATCACCGCTCGCCTTCGCCATCAGTTTTTTCAGCTTGGCTTTTTTCTGTGCGGCTTCTTTTTTGGCAAGCTCAGGGGCCATATCAGCGGCGGCTGGATCGAACATTTGTACGCTCGGTTCAATTGCCTCGTTGATTTCCGCAAGCGACAGTTCTGGTGCAGGTAATGTTTCCGCTAGCAGGCCGCATGCGACTTTCTCTTCAACGGGTTTGTTTTGACAACCAAGAGGTGGAATTGCGGTGGGTTTGCATAGATTCGCTTGATCCGCCGAAGAACGCGCGCAAGAACGACACACGAACTTAGGTTCAGTCACCAAGCTGTGGATCTCGCCCAAGTGTTCGGTGATATCTCGACGGTTTAACTTACAAAAGCGTTTAGCCATGCTTCAACTCCAGCTAAGAATAATAATGATTCTTAGTTAGATATACATCTGTAACGCGACTATCGCAAGTGTTAAATGGCAATTTATCGTATTTATGACGGGAAATTTTCTTAGCGTGTATCTAAGTTATTGATGCTTCAATTAAGTCATTGATGCTTTCACATAGACGTCAAAACGGTTCTTTTTGGTTTCGATCGCCATGCTCGGTTTTTGCTCGTCTAACCAAGCTGCGTAATCCGGTCTTTTAACCACAACTCGCTTCGATGCCAACTTCATCGCTGGCTCAAATAGGCCATCAGCATCCAGATCGGCACCCACCAAAGATTGGAATACGCGCATCTCTTTTTTGACCAGAGCCGATTTCTTTTTGTTCTCTGGGTGTGGGTACATTGGGTCGAGGTACACCACGTCTGGCTGTTCGAAGTCAGGATCGTTGCTGAGCTTATCCAACGCATCGTGACTGGATGCGTGAATCAACTTCATGCGTTCAGTTACCCAACCACCGATATCTGGGTCTTGTTGCGCTCGCTGCAAGCCATCATCAAGCAGTGCGGCCACAACGGGGTGACGCTCGACCATTTGCACCTTACAACCTAGAGAAGCCAACACAAACGCATCGCGCCCTAAGCCTGCAGTACCATCAAGAATAGTTGGCGTTGCGCCTTTGTTTAAACCAGCTGCTTTGGCAATCGCCTGACCTTTACCACCGCCAAACTTACGTCGGTGGCCAACTGCGCCTCCCACTAAATCAACAAAGATAGCGCCAAGCTTGGGCTCATCGACTTTACGTAGCTCAAGTCGCTCACTAGTCAGTACCAAAGCAAAATCGCTGCTTTCATCATGAGATAAGTTCCAGCGGGTCGCTAAGTCATTCAAATGATCGATTTGGGTAGCATCTTCGCAAATCAGTTGTAGTTGCAAGGTCGTCTCCAACAGACAGTAGTATTCAAAACAAAAGAGGCAACCAGTTTACCTGATTGCCTCAACAATACATATTAGCGGTGAAAAGTATTCCCAGCTAAAGTCGGCTTACCTAAACCAATGGCTCTGTCTCTCGCTCTTGTCTTAACTCTTCAACAAGCTCTGCGAGTGGCTTAGGTCGCCCTATGATGTAGCCCTGCGCGTAGTTCACACCCAGTTCGATAAGCTTGTCGATAATCTGGGTATTTTCAACGAACTCAGCCACGGTGTGCTTGCCCATCTGCTTGGCAAGATCATTGATCGAGCGAACCATCACATGGTCCATCTCATTCACATCAATATCACGTACAAACAAGCCATCGATCTTCACAATATCGACAGGCAGCTTTTTCAGATAGCCAAATGACGATAGCCCTGAGCCAAAATCATCCAATGCAATCATGCAGCCAAGCTCTTTGATTCGAGTGAAGAACTTGATCGCCTGCTTCATGTTACTCATGGCCGCTGTTTCGGTGATCTCTAAACAAATCTTATGACACGGTATCGATGAATCGCTCAGGCTATCTATCAAAAATTCGACAAACTCACGGTTACCCATCGAGTGACCGGAAAGATTGATTGAACACATCCCCAGTTCCTCAATAACCTCAGGGCGTTGCTCCAACCAACCCAAGGTTTGACTGACGACTTGGCGGTCAATCAAATGCGCGATGTTATAACGCTCTGAGGCTGGCATGAAGATCCCCGGGGAGATGTATTCCCCTTGGATGTTCTTGATGCGGACCAAGATTTCAAAGTGCATTTTATCGCTGTCTTCATCTAGGCCAAGAATTCGCTGCGCAAACAACTCTAAGCGATCGTTAGCCAAGGCCTCATGCACTAGGTTAACGCACTCCATCTCAAGATGGCGACGACGCAGGTCTTCATCATCTTGATGGTAAAGATGATAGCGATTGCGACCTTCTTCTTTAGCGGCATGACAAGCTGCATCCGCCTGAGCGTGCACCATCTGTGGTGAAGCTGCTGTATGGTCGATCAATCGAATACCGATAGAGCACGTCAGGTTGAGTCGAATATCATCCCACAAGAATGGATTCTCACTCATCATCGAGATAATACTGCGACACACATTCACCGCATCTCGTTCAGTACAGTCTTTCATCAGCACAGCAAACTCATCACCACCCATTCGCGCTAACACCGCATTGTAAGGCAGTACGTCTTCTAGCAGTTTGGCGCTAAACAAGATCGCAGCATCACCCGCTTCATGTCCTGCGGTATCGTTCAGCACTTTCAGCTGATCCAAATCTAGGAACAACATTGCGTGAGTTCGCATGTGGCTCTCAACCTCTTTCAGCGCCTTTTGCAGCTCTTGCTCAAAGTGGTTGCGGTTAAAGGCGTCAGTCAGTAGGTCATAGCGAGCCTGATACTCTAGCTTTTCAGAAAGCTCGTGCGTTTCGGTGATGTCTTCACCCACAATCAACAGCTGATCAGACTCCACCAAAGGGCGGATATTTTCACGAATCCAGCTCTTGCTGCCGTCGGCATGGCGATATTCGATATCACGACGCCACACACCACGAATCTTATGCTGAGGTTGCAGCAAGATATGGCGAGGAATCATCGCGTTCTCATCAACATAGAATTCTCTAGGGCGATGGCCCAACAACTGATCGAGAGGGTATCCCAAAAGCTCTTCGGCAAACTGGTTCACTTGTTGAATGCGATTATTGCCATCGAGCGTAATCATCATCACCGGCTGTTTGTCGTAATACAGCTTCAAGTTTGCTTCACGTTGGAACAGCTTATTCTCAGCAAGCTTACGTGAGGTCACGTCGCGCGCCTCAAAGAGAAACTGAATGTCTTCGTCTTCACTGCCCGGCATCGGCTTCAATGAAATATCCAACACCATCGCACCGCGATCTCGACACCACACCTCGGCTTCAAATCGTAAGGCTGGGTGCTCACTTTTTGCGATGAAATATTCGGCTAGCACTTCTCGCGCAGAACTTTCCCAATGTTGGTGTTGTTGCAGCGGCGTTCCCAGTTTATAGCCTTGATTATAAAGCAGCTCATGTAACTTGCTGTTACTCGACAGCAGCACGCCACCCTTATCAATGATGCCCATAAATTGCAGGCTCTGATCAAATATCGACTCCAACAGTCGTTGGCTTTGGCGACTTGCACGTTCGCTCTTCTTCAGACGGTTAAGGTAATACACCAACACCGCGATAACACACGACATGCTCAAGAACATTAAACCGATGGTGCGAATTTCATCGCGATAGCGCATTAAGAATGACTTCGGCTTATTGAGGAAGGTTACTGAGGCTTCATTCTCTGCACCCAAATCCCAACGTGAGATCTGTTGGTAATCGAGTTTGATTTCTGGCGCGCCAGCAACCACCAATGGCAATGGAGCCTTAGGATTGTTCAGCACGCTCAACAGCACGCGCCCCGTGTCTCGACCTTGCGTTTCTCCACTGTGGATCACGCCACCAATCGCACCAAACCCAAGTCCTAAATCATGCACAATATACAATGGCATCTGAGTTTTTTTGTTGAGCTGACGCCAGTCTTCTTTGCTGCTGACCCGACCATTGATGTCGCGGTAGTAGGCCCAGAACAACAAGCTTTTAGTTAGATCAGCGCGTTGCGCGAACGTCATCAGTTCTTGATAAGAATCAGGCGTATATTGCTCCACCATCCCAGAAAACTCAGGGCGTTTTTGTAGAAATAAATCCACTTGAGCGCGAATAGCTTCACCCGTTACCGAGTGATCGGTAACCACGTAAACTTTTTTAACCGTCGATTGAAGTCGATTGATCAGCTCAATATTGCTCGCCATATCAATATCTTCAGTGATACCGGTTGCGTGCAAGCCTTCAATCATTTGCGGAGAAAAATTGTTGATGCCACCAAAAATAACGGGCGTGCCATTGAGTTCGGGCGCTAAGCGTTTCATCAGATTGAGGGCGTTATTATCACTGACGACTACAGCGGCAAACTCTTCATGCGACAGCTTAGTGCGGTATAGCTGATAAATTCGCTCTAAGTATTCAGCGTTTTGAGTTCGCTTGGTATCGAGATAAACAACCCGGTAAGATAACCCATCGCGATCGAGCTCATCAGATAGTCCTTTATGGAAATCATCTGTCCAGAAAAAGCCTTGATGATAAGAGTGAATAACCAACACATCTTTTGCCTGAGCTGAAGCAAAAACACTCCAACACATCACAATAAAAAATAACGAAAATCGCACTGAATTCACCCTAACCCTATAGTTACTGCTAATATTATCACCCTTGGCTATGATGTGTACTCAAGCCGGTATGTTTTTCATTCAACCTAAGGATTATGCATGTCCACAACCACAGCTCGTCTAGATGATCTAGACCGTGCCATTCTCAAAACCTTGATGGAAGATGCACGAACTCCTTACGCTGAAATGGCAAAGCAGTTCGATGTCAGCCCTGCGACGATTCACGTTCGCATCGAAAAGATGAGATCGGCAGACATTATCGAGCGAACGGAAGTTGTGGTAAACACCAAAAAACTGGGTTACGACGTGTGTTGCTTTATTGGCATCAACCTTAATGCTGCCAAAGATTACCACTCGGCGATCGCTAAGCTGAATGCCTTAGACGAAGTGGTTGAGGCGTACTACACCACTGGTGCTTACAATATCTTTGTAAAGCTGATGTGTAAGTCGATAGAAGAGCTGCAGTTTGTATTGATCGATAAGCTGCAAGCGATCGATGAAGTTCAGTCGACAGAGACACTGATTTCATTGCAGAACCCTATCAACCGCAATGTGAATCCATAACATTAATTCGCCTTGCTTGGCATAACGCACAGACAAAAAAAGAGCCTCTAACTAGAGGCTCTTTTCGCAATAAACTAGATAGTTACCGTGATTATGCGTTGATTCCCGCGTGGCGCAGCATTGCGTCGATTTGTGGCTCACGACCACGGAAGCGTTTGAACAGCTCCATTGGCTCTTCACTGCCACCCATTTCAAGGATGTTGTTCAGGAAGCGATTACCCGTTTCAGTGTTGAAGATACCCTCTTCTTCAAATGCTGAGAACGCATCTGCCGATAGCACTTCTGCCCACAGGTAGCTGTAGTAGCCCGCGCTGTAACCACCAGCAAAGATATGACCAAAGCTGTGTGAGAAACGGTTCCAATCTAGGCTTGGCAGTACCGACACCTTAGACTTAACATCCGCTAGCGTTTCTAGTACGCGAGCACCCACTTCAGGGTCGTATTCTGTGTGTAGCGTGAAATCGAACAAACCAAGCTCTAGCTGACGCAGGATAAACATCGCAGATTGGAAGTTCTTCGCCGCTAGCATCTTCTCTAGCATCTCTTTTGGTAGCGCTTCACCCGTTTCGAAGTGACCAGAGATGAACGACAGCGCTTCTTCTTCCCAACACCAGTTTTCTAGGAACTGACTTGGTAATTCAACCGCATCCCAAGGCACGCCATTGATACCCGCAACTGCGCCCGCTTCTACTTGCGTCAGCATGTGGTGGATACCGTGACCGAATTCGTGGAACAAGGTCACCACTTCATCGTGAGTAAACAGTGCTGGCTTATCACCAACTGGCTTATTGAAGTTACACGTTAGGTAAGCAACCGGGGTCTGTAGCTCGCCAGATTCGGTAATGCGACGACCACGACAGTCATCCATCCAAGCGCCACCACGTTTGTGTTCACGTGCGTATAGATCTAGGTAGAAGCTACCACGCAGTGTTCCAGTCGCATCAAAGATATCAAAGAAACGCACTGACTCATGCCAAGTGTCTACGCCTTGACGCTCTGTTACCGACATACCAAACACGCGGTTCAGTACCTCAAACAGACCTGAAACCACATTAGATTCTGGGAAGTAAGGACGAAGCTCTTCATCAGAGATCTCGAACAGTTTCTGTTTTTGTTTCTCACTGTAGTAAGCGATGTCCCACAGGTTTAGCTCAGAGACACCAAATTCTTTCTCAGCAAACTGGCGTAGCTCTTCAACTTCTCGCTCACCTTGCGGTTTGGCTTTTACTGCTAGGTCGTTTAGGAAGCCAAGCACTTGGTCTGGCGTCTCAGCCATCTTAGTCGACAGTGATTTTTCGCTGTAAGTACTGAAACCAAGCATGCGCGCGATCTCGTGGCGCAGCTTAAGTTGCTCGGTGATGATCTCAGTGTTGTCCCACTTACCTGCGTTTGGACCGCGATCTGAAGCGCGCGTTACGTACGCTTCATAAAGCTCTTTACGCAGTTCTTGGTTATCACAGTAGGTCATCACAGGTAGGTATGATGGGATATCTAAAGTCAGTAGGTAGCCTTCTTGCTCTTTAGACTCAGCCGCCGCTTGAGCTGCCGCCAGTGCTGATTCAGGCATACCTGCCAGCTCAGCTACGTCTGTGATCTGCTTGCTCCAACCCATGGTTGCATCAAGCACGTTATTTGAGAATTGAGAGCCTAACTCAGACTGGCGCTTGCTGATCTCGCCGTAACGATGCTGTTCATCTGCAGGTAAGCCAATGCCCGACAATTCAAAGTCGCGCAGTGCGTCGGTAATAGTTTTTTGTTGAGCTCGGTTCAGTGCAGAGAATGCTTCACTCGCCTTGATCGCTTTATACGCTTCGAACAAGCCTTTGTGTTGGCCAACCCAAGTGCCGTATTCAGATAGCACAGGTAAGCAGCTCTCATACGCTTCACGCAGTTCGTCACTGTTCACGACAGAGTTCATATGGCTTACAGGTGACCAAATGCGACCTAAACGATCATCCACTTCTTCAATTGGAGCAACTAGGTTGTCCCAGCTTGGTGAAGTATTACCTTCAAGTACTTGTTCTATCTTGTTGCGACACGCTTCAATCACTTGCTCAACTGCAGGCTTTACGTGCTCTGGCTTGATCTGTGAAAACGGAGGTAAGTCCGTGAAGGTTAATAGCGGATTAGACATATAAACATTCCTTTGGCTTTAGAGACTTTCGTCTTTTTTGTAATGAGGTCGTCTTACAGTCATCAGGCTAAAGTTCGCCCTAAAAAATCACCTGCGAATAGTTATTAAATAGTGCCCAACAAGGCAAATTTCAATAGTAGAACCAATAACTAACTGCATATTGCTAGCGACTGTTCCTGAATTGTTCGAGAATTTATGGTCCATTGAGGGTTATAATAGTCTGATTAACCCCACCTACACTAACCACACTCTAATTCGAGAGTGTTACGAGAGTTTAATTTGTTAAGTTATCGCCACAGCTTCCACGCAGGTAACCATGCCGACGTAGTAAAGCATATCGTACAGAGCCTTATTCTTAATTCTTTGAAACAAAAGGATAAGCCTTTTGTTTATCATGACACTCACTCTGGTGTAGGTCGTTACGACTTAACGCATGAATGGTCTGAAAAAACCGGTGAATACAAGCAAGGTATTGCTCGTGTGTGGGAGCAAACAGACCTTCCTGAAGACATTCAAAGCTACCTTGAGTCTATTTCCATTCTCAATAATGGCGAGAAACTGCGTTACTACCCGGGTTCTCCACGTGTTGCACGTGCACACCTGCGTGACCAAGACCGCATGGTACTGACTGAGCTTCACCCAGCCGATCACCCGCTGCTTGAGCAAGAGTTCCACCGCGACCGTCAGGTATCTATCTACAAAGAAGATGGCTTCCAACGCTTAAAAGGCAGCCTGCCACCAAAAGAGCGTCGTGGTTTGGTGCTAATCGATCCGCCTTACGAGCTGGCAAAAGAGTACCGTGATGTCGTGACTGCAATCGCTCAAAGCCACAAGCGCTGGGCAACCGGTATCTACGCAATTTGGTACCCGGTAGTAAATCGCTGTGATATCGAAGATATGATCGAAGGTCTCGAAGGCTTAGGCATCAACAAGATTCTACAAATCGAACTTGGCGTATCACCAGACACCAACGAGCGTGGCATGACGGCATCAGGCATGATCGTGATTAACCCGCCTTGGAAGCTAGAAAGCCAAATGAAAGAGATTCTTCCATTCTTGAAGGAAGCAATTGCGCCGGCGACCGGTCACTTCAAAGTAGAGTGGATCGTACCCGAGTAATCTCGAACTTAACGTCATGCTCTGACAAATATTAAGCAGATTGTGACGTACACGAATAAATTTTAAACAGGGAGATTGAGTTCAACCGATCTGCCCTCAATATAATAATTATACAATTTAAGAATCTATAGGACGTAGGTGTTCAGTGCGCTCACTGTACCCACAGCCTTCAATAAATGGAGAAAGTAATGGCGACTCATTTTGATTACATCTGTATCGGCGGCGGTTCAGGCGGCATCGCATCAGCAAACCGCGCAGCAATGCACGGTGCAAAGGTTGCACTTATCGAAGCTCAAGACCTTGGTGGTACTTGTGTAAACGTTGGTTGTGTTCCTAAAAAGGTAATGTGGCACGGCGCTCAAGTTGCTGAAGCGATCAACCTATACTCTGAGGACTACGGCTTCGACGTTGAAGTAAAAAGCTTTAACTGGAGCAAGCTGATTGAAAACCGCCAAGCGTACATTGGTCGTATCCACCAATCTTACGACCGCGTACTAGGTAACAACAAAGTAAACGTAATCAAAGGCTTTGCTAAGTTCGTTGATGAAAAGACAGTTGAAGTGAACGGTGAACACTACACAGCAGATCACATCCTGATCGCGGTAGGTGGTCGTCCAACAATTCCAAACATCCCAGGTGCAGAATACGGCATCGACTCAAATGGCTTCTTCGACCTAATGGAGCAACCAAAACGCGTTGCGGTTATCGGTGCTGGCTACATCGCAGTTGAGATCGCAGGTGTACTAAGCGCACTAGGCACAGAAACACACTTGTTCTGTCGTAAAGAATCTCCACTACGTAGCTTCGATCCAATGATCATCGAAACGCTAGTAGAAGTAATGGAAGCAGAAGGTCCAACACTTCACACGCACTCAGTGCCTAAAGAAGTAGTGAAAGAAGCAGACGGCACACTGACTCTACACCTAGAGAACGGCAACACCCAAAACGTTGACCACCTAATCTGGGCTATCGGTCGCCATCCAGCAACTGACGCTATCAACCTAGCATCAACTGGCGTTGAGACGAACGATCGTGGCTACATCAAGGTAGACGAGTTCCAAGCGACTAACGTTCCTGGCATCTACTGTGTTGGCGACATCATGGAAGGCGGTATCGAGCTAACTCCTGTAGCGGTTAAAGCAGGTCGTCAGCTTTCTGAGCGTCTATTCAACGGTCAAACTAACGCGAAAATGGACTACAACCTAGTTCCTACTGTTGTATTCAGCCACCCACCTATCGGCACCATTGGTCTAACGACTCAAGAAGCTGAAGAGCAATACGGCAAAGACAACATCAAGGTTTACACATCTGGCTTCACTGCGATGTACACAGCAGTAACCAAGCACCGTCAACCTTGTAAGATGAAGCTAGTATGTGCTGGCGAAGAAGAGACTGTCGTTGGCCTACACGGCATCGGTTTCACGGTTGATGAGATGATTCAAGGCTTCGGCGTTGCAATGAAGATGGGCGCAACCAAAGCAGACTTCGACTCTGTTGTGGCGATTCACCCAACGGGCAGCGAAGAGTTTGTTACGATGAGATAATCAACGTCTTAGTTGAGCTCTCTTTAGAAGCAGGCCTTGTGCCTGCTTTTTTTATGCCCGCTTTGAACCTTGGTTCTCGATTCGACGTAACACAAATATCCACCTATCTAGATCAGCAATGGAGTTTGTGATGAATCTACTAATCGAATCATTTGAAGGCGGGATTTACTTGGCTTACCAAATCGTTGGCGAGCAAAAGCAATTAATTAAAGATGACCACCAGCATCCTATGAAGTTTTTGAGTGTAAACCAAGCACGCGATCATTTTAGTGACCAAGGCGTAGCATCAGCAATGCTGGTTCATAACAGCGCCTACGACGAGATGTGCGGTGAGCATTGTGGTAGCACACAGCCTTTCGAGATTGATTTGAAGTGGAGTTAAATCAACCTCAAATCAATCGCGATAAAAATTGAAAGGCTTGCATCAATGCAAGCCTTTCTTATGGGAGTCACTTTCACTTTTAATCACCTAGATTAGCGCGATGTCCGTTTAAGTCTTCGTTTAATGTTCTGCTCTTTCACTACAAAGTCGAATAGCGGAGCGAACAGGTTGGCGAACAAGATAGCCAGCATAATGCCCTCTGGGTAGGCTGGATTAAGCACTCGAATACCGACCGTCATCACGCCGATCAAAATCCCATAGGCCCATTTACTCTGATTGGTAAACGCGGCAGATACAGGGTCTGTTGCCATGAAGAAGGTACCAAAGGCAACACCACCCAACACAAAGTGCCAGTAAAACGGCATCGAAAACATCGAGTTAGTATCCGACCCTATCCAGTTCAGTAAACTCGACGTCACGACAAGGCCGACAATCACACCGGCGACAATGCGCCAAGACGCTATCTTCATCACAATCAAAATCAACCCCGTCAGCATGATCAGCAGTGACGACACCTCACCCATCGAACCTGGAATATTACCGATAAAGGCATCCATCCAGGTGATCGCCTCGCCAGTCATGTTATTGATGAGTGACGTGCTGCCGCCTTCATACCATTGACTCAGCGGTGTCGCGCCTGAATAGCCGTCAGCGGCAACCCACACAAGCCCACCCGACATGTTGGCTGGATAGGCGAAATAGAGAAACGCGCGGCCTGCAAGGGCTGGGTTCAAGAAGTTTCGTCCTGTACCACCGAACAGCTCTTTGGCGACAACGATACCAAAGGTGATACCTAAAGCGGCTTGCCAAAGCGGGATGGTTGGCGGAAGAATGAGTGCGAATAGTACCGAGCTAACAAAGAAACCTTCATTCACCTCATGTTTTCGTACAACGGCAAATAAAACCTCCCAGAAGCCCCCCACCACAAATACGGTGGCATAAACAGGTAAGAAGTAGAGCGCCCCCAAGAACATCTGACTTCCCCAGCCACTTGCTACTACGGACGGTGCATCACCAAACGCCCACGACAAGCGCCAACTACTGTCGATAATAGAAGCAAGCTCGGCACCGGAATAGGTAGCGGTTAACCCCATCACGGATTGATGACCTACGTTGTACATACCCCAAAACATCGCGGGGAAAGTGGCTAGCCACACCAGAATCATAATGCGCTTTAGGTCAATGCTGTCACGAACATGGGTTATACCGCGGTTTACGTTTCCGGGTGTATAGAATATTGTCGCGAAAGCTTCATACACTGGGTAGAGCTTTTCGTACTTCCCTCCGGCTTCAAAGCGTGGAGCCAAGTCTTCTAATCGTTTCTTTAAACTCATAATCTCAATCACCTTATTGCTTGAGTTATGGTTTTCTACGCATCAGCCGCGCTATTTGAACAATTTTTAACGATATTTAATCAAATTCGTTTTGAAGAAGTGAACATCAATAACTTATACCAACATTGAAAAAGAAAGATCTAAAAACAACAAAGCCCCAGCGATGGCTGAGGCTTGTTTGGTATTACGGCATGTCGGAGTTACTTCACACACATCACGTTAAGCAGTGAAGACCCTTTTAGTTGATTCACGTTACCGTTGGTAAACAGACCTTTCTTATCTGCGCCCCAATAAGGTAGGTGCATTGGCCAGTTCTGTTTTTCCATAACCTTTGAGCTCAAGATGCTTTGCCATTGCTTCTCACTCATCAGCTTCATGTTGACCTGATTACACACCAATTCAGCGCTATCGTAATCTAGGCGGCTCCAAGGCTTACCTTGCTCCATGTAGAACTGTTGTTGATGGTCTAGAAGGTAAGGAATCGCATATTGGCTACCCGCAACGTCTGCTTTCACGCGAATCTCGATCTCGAGATCATTGTCTGAGCTCACGTTGCCGCTTGGTAATGTCTGAATAGCAGCAGTACTCGTTACCGCCGCCGCTTGCTTAGCAGCCACAGGTTTCGGTGCAGGCTTAGATTCTACTTTTGCAGGAGCCTTAGGCTTAACCATTTTTGGCTCTGCTGGTTTTGCCACAATAGGCTGTGATGAGGTTTTCGACTTATCGACCATACGAATAAACGCTTCACCGTAACCAGAAACCTTACGCACCTGAGCTAGGTCTTTTCTCGCATCAGAGAAGGTAGAATAAGGTCCGATTAAGCAACGGTAGTCTCCGCCTTCCGGCTTCATCCAAACGTTGGTCGAGATCTTCTCATACAGAGGCTTTGCTCGGCTCAGTGACAAAGGCTTGTTCAGCAGGCCACATTGAACCCAAAACAGTTCGTTATCTGAATGACGTTTTGGTGCTTTACTGCCCCACACGCCCTTACCGATCGGACATGATTGCTCTAGCTGTGGTAATTGGTTGGTGCTTGCCTGAGTTGCATCACATAGAACCGACTCTGCATTCACTTGGCTCGATACCAAAAGAGATGCAGCGATAAGTCCCATACGATAATTTCTCGTCACAGCACGACATACAGCATTCATTGTCAATTTCATAACCACCACTTAAACCCTTGCGGGCTAATTATTACCGAATCTATGTCGATAAAACATGAATTCCATTTTAACTATTATTGACACTGTCAATAATACTAAGTTCCAGATCCATTAAGCAAAAAAAGAGCCGTAATTGCTTACGGCTCTTAATTTAGTGACTTTTTTTACTAAAAATCAAACCGGGCTATCACCCTTTATAAATTTTCGGGTTAAACACGTCACGTAACCAGTCGCCTAATAGGTTAATAACGAGAACCAATGTTACCAAAAGCACACCTGGGAATGCTGTGATCCACCATGCTCCTGAGAAAATGTAGTTAAAACCAGTACTGATCAGGGCACCGAGTGACGGTTGGTCTACCGGAAGACCTAAACCGAGGAAAGAAAGTGCCGCTTCTGACATGATGGCATTTGCCACCTGTACCGTAGAGATAACCAAAATCGGTGATAAACAGTTAGGCAGAATATGGCGGAACATGATGCGAGGCGCTCTAAAGCCCATCACACGTGCCGCTTCTACGTACTCTTTCTTCTTCTCTGCCAATACCGATGCACGAATCGTACGAGCATACTGCGGCCATTCAGCAATACCGATGATCACCACCAGCATAACAACCGCATATTGCGCGTAGAAGTCACTACCGAAACTCGCCTTAAAGATGGCCGAGACAATGATCGCAACCATCATGGTTGAGAACGAAAGCTGAACATCGGCAAAACGCATCAGGAAGCTATCAATACGACCACCGAAGTAACCTGCAGACAAGCCAATGATGATACCGAGAGTCAGCTGAAGACCTACCGCTAGGAAACCGATCGTCAATGACAGACGCGAGCCGTAAAGCATCGTAGATAAGATGTCACGACCCTGCTCATCAGTACCCAGTAGGAAGCGTTCTTCGCCGTCTTCCATCCAAGATGGTGGCAACTCAGAATCCATGATGTCGATAGACGTCACGTCATACGGGTCTGTTGGCGCTAGAATAGGTGCCGCTAATGCCATAACAAGGAAAGCTGCAAAGATAGCGAAGCTCACCATTGCCACTTTGTCACGTAAGAAGTAGTACAGAATGTCTGACTGCTTGAATCGCTCCCAACGAGATGGAGCTGTTGTTGTTTGTTCCATGATTATGCTCCTTTCCCTGTGATGTTCACTGTTGGGTTAATGATGCCGTATAGCAGGTCAACAATGGTGTTAGTTACTACGAAGATCAGGCCAACGAAGATAACGTATGCGGTAATCAGTGGTGTATCCACTCGGTTAATCGCTTCAAGGAATAGGAAGCCGGTACCCGGCCACTGGAATACAGTTTCAGTAAGAATGGTGTAAGCCACCATAGTACCGATTTGAACACCGCCTACCGTTAGTACTGGCAGCATTGTGTTTTTCAAAGCGTGTTGGTAGTAAATCTTGTTCAGCGCTAGGCCTTTTGCTTTACCAAACTTGATATATTCAGAGCTAAGAACCTCTAGCATTTCAGAGCGTACTAGACGAATGAACAGAGGCAGCATGATAGATGCTAGAGCAATACTCGGCAGCACTAAGTGTGCAAGGCCATCGAGCGTTAAGAAACCAGACTCCCAGCCAAACCAGTTTGCGGTCTCACCACGTCCAAACGACGGCAGCCAACCTAACTCAATAGAGAATACATACATCAACATGATTGCGGTTAAGAAAACAGGCACAGAAATGCCGATACTACTGCCCGCCATCACCAGTTTAGTGAAGAAGCTTTTTGGGTGTATTGCAGAATAAACGCCAAGTGGAATCGACAGACAAACAATGATCAGAGAAGCGCCGAACACAAGCTCAAGCGTTGCGACTAGTTTATCTAAGATTACGTCCACAGCTGGGCGTTTAAAGAAATATGAAGTACCAAGATCACCTTGTAGAGCTGCGCCCACAAAGCGAGTGTATTTTGTAATGAAGGGATCATTTAAGCCGAGTTCATCACGCAGCGCTTGACGCTCCGATTCTGAAACAGATTGACCGACTAACTCACGCAACGGGTCGCCCAGGTTATCCTGAATGGCAAACGCCACCAAACTGATCACAAACATCACTATCAGTGCCTGAAACAGGCGCTTGACCAGAAACGTAACCATTCCTTGCCCCTTATCTATCCATGACTATCTAGTCGAAATCCGCGACTAGATAACAAAATTCAGTCTTAAAAAAGGTATTTAGCCAGACTGAAGGAAGACCAAATACCGAAACTTAAATCTATATCTTAATAATTTGAGAGCCTGAAAAGCTTCAGGCTCTCGATTCTAGCAAGCTAGATTATTTTACAACTAGGTCGCCGAAGTAAGGCATAACCATTGGGTTTACTACGTCTGCTGCACCTACGTTAGACTTCGCGCCCCACGCTTCACTTTGCCAGTGTAGCGGTACGAATGCTGCGTCGTTGTAAAGTGTTGCTTCAACGCCTTTCAGCATTTCAGCACGCTTAACTGGGTCAGTTTCAGTGTTAGAAGCTTCTACGATCGCATCCATTTCTGGGTTTGAGTAGCCAGAACAGTTGTATTGACCACGGCCAGTCTCTTCGTTACGAGTCATCGTTAGGAACTCGTTGAAGTTAGCTGAATCTTCTGTATCTGAGTGCCAGCCGATCATCATCATGTCTGCTGAACATAGGTCAAACTCAGGCCAGTACTGTGCTTTAGGCATAGTTTTAAGATCAACTTTGATACCAATCTTAGACAGCATTGCCGCAGACGCTTGCGCTACTTTCGCATCGTTCACGTAACGGTTGTTTGGAGCCATCATAGTTAGCGTAAAGCCATCTTCGTAGCCCGCTTCTTTCATCAGCTCTTTCGCTTTTTTCAGATCGTAACGAGGAACTAGGTCTTCGTTGTGACCCGCGTAGCCTGTTGGGCTTTGCTGACCAGCTGCTGTTGCGAAGCCTTTCATGATCTTCTTAACGATACCTTCGTTGTTGATTGCGTGAACAATCGCCTGACGAACGCGAACATCTTTAAGTGCTTCGTTGCTGTTTTGGTTCATTTGGAACGTGATGATACGAGTACCAGGTAGCGTCACTAGATCGATGTTCTTAGCGTTTTTAACACGCTTGTGATCGTTTGGTGCTACTGGGTGAATCATATCAACGTCGCCAGAAAGAAGTGCTGCAACACGTGTCGCGTCTTCTTTGATTGGCACAAGTGTTAGCTTGTCTACGTTGCCTTCAGTTTCTGTGTCCCAGTAATCGTTGAAACGCTCGAACGTTACTTTAACGCCTTGCTCACGCTGCGTTACGATAAATGGACCAGTACCTGAAACGTTAGTCGAAGCAAACGAGTTACCGTGCTTAACTAGCTCAGACTTGTCTTTACCTTCCGCTGTTTGGCCAGAGTAGAACTTGCTGTCCATTGGGAAGATGTAAGTTGCTGTTTGTAGTACTAGTGGGTAAGCCGCTTTTGATACTAGCTCAACTGTGTAGTCATCCACTTTTACCATTTTTTCGTATGGCGTGAAGATAGACTTAAAGTCTGGAGAAGCTTGTAGACGTTCAAAAGTCCACACAACATCATCAGCAGTCAGTTCGTTACCAGAGTGGAATTTCACACCTTTACGTAGGTTGAAGCGGAAAGTCGTTTCATCAACACGCTCCCAGCTAGATGCTAGGCGGCCTTCAAAATCCATCTCTTGAGTGAAACGTACTAGAGGGTCAAACACCATGTGAGACATTTGCAGTGTGCCACCAGACAGCTGCTCGTGCGGGTCAAGTGATACTGGGTCAGCTGCGTAGCCAACGGTAATATCTGCTGCTGCTGCACTAAAGCTTAGGCCAGCTGCCATTAAAGCTACTGCTAATTTGCTTTTCATGGTTTTCATTGCATAACTCCTTCATGCGGGAATCCAGATCCCTAGTTGTTGTATTTGCGTCTGTTTATTGTTTTTAGCAAGCAAAACTCCAGCCTGCTGATTTTTATATCGCGGCTTTTGCCACTGCTTTTTCTTCTCTTAAACCCGTAAATTCAGGCATTAAAGAAATTAGGTGTTTGCTGTATTCATGCTGAGGCGATTGGAACAGCTGCTCTGTTGGCGCTACTTCCAATAGTTCTCCCATTTGCATCACACCAACACGATCACACATTTGACGAATAACCGGTAAATCGTGACTGATGAACAGCATAGTTAGGTTGAGCTCGTCTTGTAAGTCTTTTAATAGATTAAGAATCTGAGCCTGTACCGACACATCCAACGCCGACGTAGGTTCATCACAAATCAGAAGACGTGGGCGAGTTGCCAAGGCGCGAGCGATAGAAATACGCTGACGTTGGCCACCTGAGAATTCGTGTGGGTATTTAACTCCAGCCATCTTGCCTAAGCCAACGTGCTCTAGCAGGTCGTGAACGATCTGACGAGTTTCATTCTCGTTGCGCGTAAGCTTATGGAATCGGATAGGTTCAGCAATGATGTCGAAGATCTTCATTCGAGGGTTCATTGATGTGTATGGGTTTTGGAACACCATCTGCATTTGGCGACGCATTGGGCGACGCTCTTTCTCAGACTTAAGCCCAGTAAGGTCAATACCTTCAAAGGTCACTTTGCCTGAGTTAGGTGCGTACAAGCCAGCAATCACACGAGCAATCGTTGATTTACCCGAACCAGATTCACCCACAAGACCAAAAGTTTCACCTTCGTGTACTTCAAAGCTCACATTGTTTGACGCCTGAACGTACTCACGACGACTCTCAAAGAAAGAATCCTTGGTGGTAAAGCGTAAGTTGACGTTTTCAACATTCAACAGCGGGCCAGTGTAATCACGGTGATCTTGGCTTTGACCTAACCAGTGGTTTTTCACATCAAGTGGTTCCATCTCTTGTGCTTCTTCGATGTAGCTAACAAGAGGGAAACGATCGAGTTTGCGATCCGAACGAGGAACCGCAGAGATAAGACTGTGTGTATATGGGTGCTCAGGAGTACCCAGAACTTTCGCTGTTGGGCCAAACTCAACTAAGTCACCACGATACATAACGGCTACGCGGTCGGTAACGTTAGATACCACGCCCATGTCGTGCGTGACCAACATGCAACCTACGTTCTTCTTAATACATAGGTCGCGAATCAAACCCAAGATCTGGTCTTGGATAGAAACATCCAGTGCTGTTGTTGGTTCATCTGCGATGATTAGGTCAGGTTCACCTGCCAATGCGATCGCGATAACCACACGCTGACGCATACCGCCAGAGAATTGGTGAGGGTACTGCTTTAAACGGTTTTCTGGTTGTGGGATACCCACTTGGTTCATCAAGTCTAATGAGCGCTGGTAGGCTTCTTGATCCGAAACCTTCATGTTGGCATGAATCGTCTCTTTTAACTGCTGTTCTACTGTGAATAGAGGGTTAAGAGAAGTCATTGGGTCTTGGAAGATAAAACCAATCTTTGAGCCGCGAACAGAACGCATCTGTTCAGGAGATAAACCAGAGACTTTTTCGCCATCCAGAAATACCTCGCCGCTAGCAATGCGGCCAGGAGGGCTCAGCAAATCGATCACAGCATTACCTACTGTTGATTTACCTGCACCAGACTCGCCTACAACACCAACAATCTCACCACGTTCAATGTTGAACGAAAGTGATTTAACTGCGGCGTGAACTCCATGACGAGATGGGTATTCGATACGAAGATTTTTTACTTCTAAAAGTGACATTACCAGACCTCTACTGCTTTGGCAGCTTTCTGCCCTGTCTGCAAAATTGAATCCATTCTTACCAGAATATTGTTCTGATATTTTATACGGTTGACAATTTGGCAAATAATTCACAGAAAAGCAACAAAAATAGGATAAAAAGTCGACATTAAACGCTTAGCAAGCAAAAGTGCCACATAACTATTCACCAAAAGAGCATATAGTAAGAAAAATCAACATTATATTATCGGCAAGAAATACTCACAAACTCCTTACCACTACTTACTTGTAGAGTTAAAGCCGTGCTTCAAAGCAGATCTCACTACCGGTCACTAAAAACAAATAATTATTCCAAAAAACAATTAACACTATAGAAACAAACGCTAATTTTGTTAATTTGAACAAATAAAACAACCAGATAAACGTTAATTAGCCATACATTTAACCATCTGTATTATTTTGGTAAATACAAAACAGACAAGCGAAAGGCCTAATAAATCAGAGGAGTTTTTGAACGACCAAATGCGTACAAAGCTGTCAAATTCAGGCCTTAGTGAGCAAATTTAGGGTCAGGTTTCACTTTTCATAAAAGTCTTTAGACCAAACCCATTAATATGTCGAATTATTGAGCACTCCATTTATATAAAATTAGATATAGAACTGTACATTTGATAAAGAAAGCAACTCTGTAGCAGCACCATTATCAAGCAGATCGTTAGGAATCTGTCTTATATAAGAAGGGGAGATAGATGTAAGAAGCCCCGTCATTTCTGACGCGGACGGCTAGTTGAGGCTTCTTAAGTGATCAGTGAAGAGACATTCTTTGAACATCAGGCGAACCCCACTCTGTTCAAGTTATCTAAGTTTCAGATGTAAAAAAGCCCTAGTCTTTCGACTAGGGCTTCTTAAGGTGGTCGGTGAAGAGGGATTCGAACCCCCGACCCTCTGGTCCCAAACCAGATGCGCTACCAAGCTGCGCTATTCACCGAGACGTTTCGTTTGATTTCTCAAACTGGGAACTTCAAAGAAGCTACCAAAATTAATGGGGTGGCTAACGAGATTCGAACTCGCGACCACCGGAATCACAATCCAGGGCTCTACCAACTGAGCTATAGCCACCACTAATTTTTTATATAACCGCTTAAAAGCGATTATTGAAATAGTGGTCGGTGAAGAGGGATTCGAACCCCCGACCCTCTGGTCCCAAACCAGATGCGCTACCAAGCTGCGCTATTCACCGACTAGTTTTGTATCGACTCTTGGGAATAATGAATCAACACTGGAAGCCGAAGCTACCGATATTTTGTAAAGAAAGAATGGGGTGGCTAACGAGATTCGAACTCGCGACCACCGGAATCACAATCCAGGGCTCTACCAACTGAGCTATAGCCACCATTATTTCTTTTTGCCAATTTCTCACTTACCGAAGTAAGAGACCGGATGGCGCGCCTGAAAGGATTCGAACCTTCGGCCTTTGGCTCCGGAGGCCAACGCTCTATCCAGCTGAGCTACAGGCGCATGCCCTGTCGGCGGAGTGGAATAATACGTATATCACCCAATGCCGTCTAGTACTTTTTTAACTTTTTTTTCTGTTTGGTCTCTTTTTCGACAGTTAATATGTGATAAACCCCTTATTTGAGTACTACAACCCGCCACAGCTTATAAGTTGTTGTTTATTGCAACAACTTATCGGGATATAATCACCCATTATTTACATTGGTTTAACAGTTGCTCTTTGCTGGTTAAAGCCAAAACACCCTTCCAACACTATAAATTGGTAAGCATGTACTTACCTTGGGAATGTAAAGTGAGTTTAATGGATATGTCTCGTCGAATTTTAAGCGTTGTCATCGCAGTTTTAACCTTTTCAACTGGCGCAATGGCTGCAGGCCTAAGCGAAGCGGAGCACGATGCAATTGCTGAACGCATCAAACCAGTTGGCCAAGTTTACCTAGTCGGCAGCGAGCCAGTAGCCGCAGAACCAACAGGCCCTCGTGATGGCGCAGCAGTTTACGGTACCTTTTGTATCGCTTGTCACGCATCTGGCGTAAGTGGCGCACCTAAAACAGGTGATGCTGGTGACTGGGGTCCTCGCATTGCTCAAGGTCGCGACATTCTAGCTGACCACGCAATCAACGGCTTCAATGCGATGCCAGCGAAAGGTTCATGTATGGATTGTTCAGACGACGAAATCAAAGATGCTATCGAGCACATGATTGCCGGTCTGTAATTAAAAATGCCAGATTCAGAAAAGGTGACCTCATGGTCACCTTTTTTATTGGCTTCTATATAGTGCGATTAAAGTAGGGCATTACTTCTTGTTGAACATCGCTCGAATATTCGCAATGTGCGCCTGCCCTTTTTCCATTCTTTCTTCAGCGGATTGAGGCTTCTTAACGCTTTCCCACTCCACATCATCGTGCGGCAGCTCATCGAGGAAGCGGCTTTGTGTTGGCTTTATTAATTCACCATATTGACGACGTTCACGACACTTAGTAAAAGTCAGCTCTTTCTGCGCTCGAGTAATCCCCACATACATAAGACGACGTTCTTCTTCTACGTTGCCTTCATCGACACTGGTTTGGTGCGGCAAGATGCCCTCTTCTGCACCCATCAGGAATACATATGGGAACTCTAGACCTTTCGATGCATGCAATGTCATTAATTGGACTTGATCTGCATCGTCATCATCCTCACCACGCTCCATCATATCGCGCAGCGTTAAACGTTGAACCACCTCGCGCAGGGTTTTCTCTTCTTTATCGTAGTTGTCACCCTCAAGATCGGCCACAATCCAGCTATACAGATCAGAGACGTTCTTCATTCGCATTTCAGCGGCTTTCGGGCTTGCTGAGGTTTCATATAACCAATCTTCGTAGTTAATATCACGAACCAACGCACGAACCGCATCCACAGTGTTACCACGTTCAGCGTTATCCGAGATACGAACAATCCAATCAGTGAATCGACGCAAGTTTTCTAAACCTCGACCAGTCAGCGTTTGTTCCAAGCCCATCTCAAAGCTGGCTTCAAACAAGCTCTTGCCACGCATATTGGCGTAGCTGCCTAACTTCTCAAGCGTCACCGGACCAATCTCTCGGCGCGGTGTGTTTACAATACGTAGGAAGGCGTTGTCATCATCAGGGTTCACCAACACACGCAGGTAAGCCATGATGTCTTTAATCTCGGCTCTCGCGAAGAAAGAGGTACCGCCAGAGATCTTGTAAGGCACACGGTTCTGCATCAGCGCTTTTTCAATCAAGCGTGATTGGTGGTTACCACGGTAAAGCACTGCGTAATCTTTGTATTCAGTACGATTCAAAAACTTGTGGGCGATGATCTCACCGGTAATACGCTCTGCTTCATGCTCTTCATTCTTAGCATTTAATACCTTGAGCTTTTCACCATCTGGGATCTCAGAGAACAGTGACTTCTCATAGACGTGCGGATTGTTGGCGATCAAGATGTTCGCTGCTCGCAAAATTCGACTGGTCGAGCGGTAGTTTTGCTCTAGTTTGATCAAGCGAAGATTTGGATAGTCCTCACCCAGCAACACCAAGTTTTGCGGTTTTGCACCACGCCATGAATAGATAGATTGGTCATCGTCACCTACTACCGTCAAGCGACCACGCTCTCCCACCAGTAAACGAACCAACTCATATTGGCTGGTGTTGGTATCTTGGTATTCATCGACCAGTAAATAGCGGATACGCGACTGCCAGCGCTCACGCACCTCTTGATTGGTTTTCAGTAGTAATACAGGCATCGCGATCAGATCATCAAAATCGAGTGCGTTGTATGCCTTCATCTGTTTCTGGTACATATCAAAACAGAATGCAAACAACTGCTCTTGTTCGCCTTGAGCACGTGCTTTCGCCTGATCTGGCGTCAGCATGTCATTTTTCCAATTCGAAATGGTGCTCATTAAAGCGCGTAGCAAATCCTTATCACCATCGATCTGTCTCTCTGTTAACTCTTTTAACAAAGCTAACTGGTCTTGGTCATCAAACAGAGAGAAACCCGCTTTCAAACCCAGCGCTTTGTATTCACGGCGAATGATGGTTAAGCCCATGGTATGAAAAGTCGAAACAATCAGCCCTTTCGATTCGCCCTTACCTAGAGTTTGCCCAACACGCTCTTTCATCTCGCGTGCCGCTTTATTAGTAAAGGTCACCGCCGCAATATTACGCGCCTTATAGCCACATTCCTGAACCAGATAAGCAATTTTATTGGTGATAACACGTGTTTTACCGGATCCAGCGCCCGCTAATACTAAGCAGGGGCCCGAAACATATTTCACGGCTTCATCTTGTCTTGGGTTCAGTTTCATTTGATTCTCAGTTTGGTCTAGAGGGGCGAATTCAATTGCGCGCCTATAATAATGCTGCAACAGCACGAATGCTACGTTCTCTTATACAAGATTTTTACGCTGATTATGTAAAACTTTGTTGCACATGTGTGTGGTTATTAGGCTATAATGAATGAACGTTCATTCATTGGTGGTTGAAATATGACAACTCATGCACCTCGGGATAAACGCCAGCAAATACTTTCTGCAGCTGAAAAGCTAATTGCAGAGGTCGGTTTCCAAGGCCTTTCAATGCAAAAATTAGCCAAAGAAGCGGGAGTGGCTGCAGGCACTATCTATCGCTACTTCGATGATAAAGAGCATTTGATAGAAGATGTTCGAATGCTCGTGACTCAAAGAGTAGCTGATGCTGTTCAACAAGGGGTTAATGATTCGGATCCAATTAAACAACGCTACCGTACTATGTGGTTGAACATATGGAACTTAGCAGGAACGAATTTAGCCGCAATAAAAAATCGGGTTCAGTATGACTCTCTACCCATCACAAATAGCCTAAACTTCAGGGAACTAGAACGTAAAATGTTTGCCCAAGTTGAGCTGCTATTTAATGAGGGGAAAGAACAAGGATTGTTTAAACCACTTAACAATGAAGTATTAGGTGGATTGAGCTTGGCGGCTAGTGTTTCTCTAGCACGCAAGCATTCTTTAGGATTTTACCAACTTGATGAGGCAGAACTAGAATCTGCAATCGAAGCCAGTTGGGACGCAATAATTAAACACTAGATCGGAGTTTTGACCATAATGAAAAAGTGGACTTTCTTCATGTTACTCATCGCTGTACTACTTTTCGGCAGCGTTATTGGGTTTAACATGTTCAAACAACAAAAAATTGCTGAGTATATGGCCAACCGCCCTGAACCAGAGTTTCCAGTAACGGTAACTGAAGTTCAGCCGATCGACTGGGTGCCAGTGATTGAAGCTATCGGCTTCATCGAACCTAACCAAGGTGTGACACTAGCGAACGAAACCAGCGGTGTTATCGATCAAATTTCTTTCGAATCAGGTACTGAGGTTAAAAATGACCAACAACTGATCCGCCTTGATTCTGATGTAGAGAAAGCCAATCTAAAAAGCTCTGAGGCACGCTTACCGGCTGCTGAAGCTAAATACAAGCGCTACCAAGGGCTATTCAAGAAAGGCTCTATCTCTAAGGAAGCCTTCGATGAAGCAGAAGCTAATTTCTTATCGTTAGCGGCTGATATTGAAAGCCTTAAAGCATCGATTGCCCGTCGCGAGATCCGCGCTCCGTTTGACGGCACTGTCGGTATTCGTAATGTGTATCTAGGCCAATACCTACAATCTGGCACTGACATCGTTCGCCTAGAAGACACCAGTGTTATGCGCCTACGCTTCACTATTTCTCAAAATGACATCTCTCGTATTGAGGTTGGTCAGGCGATCGACATCTTCGTTGATGCATACCCAGAAAAACCGTTTAAAGGTTCTATTAGTGCCATTGAGCCTGCGGTTAGCATCCAAAGTGGTCTTATCCAAGTACAAGCCGATATCCCAAACAACGATGGTAAGTTACGTAGCGGTATGTTTGCGCGCGCTAACATCATTCTACCTAAACTAGCAAACCAAGTGACACTGCCTCAGACGGCCATCACTTTCACACTTTACGGTGACAATGTTTATATTTTACGTGAAGAAGATGGTGTGCAGCGTGTGAAACAACAAGTGGTGAAAGTAGGTGAACGTACAGAAAGTATTGCTCACATACTGGAAGGCGTAGAGCCTGGCGATGTTGTCGTGACAACGGGTCAAGTTCGTTTAAGTAACAATGCTAAAGTTCGAGTTGTAGAAAGTGATGCAACGACGCCGCCAGCTGAAACACCAATGCTGTAATTGGAGGAATCATGCGCTTTACTGATGTTTTTATTAAACGTCCAGTTCTGGCTATTTCAATCAGCTTTTTGATCGCATTGCTTGGCTTCCAAGCAATCTTCAAAATGCAGGTTCGTGAATACCCAGACATGACAAATACGATCGTGACGGTCACGACGAGCTATTACGGTGCCAGTGCCGATCTGATCCAAGGCTTTATAACTCAGCCATTAGAACAAGCGATCGCTCAAGCCGATAATATTGATTATATGACGTCGCAGTCCGTACTCGGTAGCTCGACTATTACGGTCAATATGAAGCTCAATACCGACCCGAATGCCGCGCTGTCTGACATACTGGCCAAGACTAACTCGGTACGTTCTCAGCTTCCTAAAGAAGCCGAAGATCCAACCGTAACTATGTCTACCGGTTCAACAACGGCGGTACTCTACATTGGTTTTACGAGTGATGAACTCTCTGCAAGCCAAATTACCGACTACCTTGAGCGAGTGGTTAACCCACAACTGTTTACCGTTAATGGCGTATCAAAGGTCGACTTGTACGGCGGGATCAAATACGCATTACGTGTATGGCTTGATCCTTCCAAAATGGCAGCATTAAACCTGACAGCCACTGACGTGATGACGGTGCTTAATGCAAACAACTACCAATCAGCAACTGGCCAAGCAATTGGTGAGTTTATGCTGTACAACGGCAGTGCCAATACCCAAGTAACCAATACCGATGAATTAGAAAGGTTGGTGGTCAAAACCAGTCAAAATGGCGGTTCTATTGTTCGCTTAGGTGATATTGCTAAGGTTTCACTAGAAAAAAGCCACGATGTGGTTCGCGCAAGTGCTAATGGCAAACAAACGGTTGTAACCGCCATCAATGCAGCGCCAAGTGCTAACCCGATCAACATTGCTGCTGATGTTATGCAGCTGTATCCTGAGTTGGAGCGAAACCTACCAAGCAATATCAGCATGAATATCATGTATGACTCAACCATTGCGATTAATGAATCCATTCAAGAGGTTATACACACGATTGTTGAAGCCGCGCTGATTGTATTAGTGGTTATCACGCTATTCTTAGGCTCATTGCGTGCGGTTATCATTCCTATCGTAACCATCCCTTTATCGCTGGTTGGTGTTGCGATGGTGATGCAAGTCATGGGTTTCTCATGGAACTTAATGACGCTACTGGCGATGGTATTAGCAATCGGTCTAGTGGTTGATGATGCAATCGTAGTACTGGAAAACGTCGATCGACACGTCAAATTGGGGGAATCTCCTTTCAGGGCTGCCATCATTGGTACCCGTGAAATTGCAGTACCGGTTATTGCAATGACACTGACATTGGGCGCGGTTTATGCCCCTATCGCAATGATGGGTGGTATCACAGGCTCGCTGTTTAAAGAGTTCGCATTAACCCTCGCTGGCGCGGTATTTGTTTCTGGAATCATCGCTTTAACACTGTCTCCAATGATGTGTTCAAAGCTGCTAAAAGAAAATGCACAGCCGAGTAAGTTTGAACTGAAGGTACACAGCGTACTTGATCGTATGACAGGCCGTTACTCTAAGATGCTGCATGCGATCATGGATCATCGTCCGGTTATCATTGGCTTTGCGGTCATTGTATTTTTAAGCTTGCCGATGCTGTTTAAATTCATCCCAAGTGAACTTGCCCCTGCAGAAGATAAAGGGGTGGTGATGATGATTGGTACTGGTCAATCAACGGCTAACCTAGACTACCTAAGTAACACGATGGATGACGTGAGCGGTATCTTGGTGACCCAGCCTGAAATCCAATACGCTCAATCCTTCACTGGTGTACCAAACTCAAACCAAGCATTTGGTATTGCCTCAATGGTGCCATGGAGTGAGCGCACGGCTAGCCAATCTGAGGTAACGAACCGTATCAGTGGATTGCTACAAGATATCCCAGGCATGGCAGTAACCGCGTTCCAAATGCCAGAGTTGCCGGGTGCCGGTTCTGGTCTACCACTCCAGTTTGTGATTACCACACCAAGCAGCTTTGAGAGCTTATTCGCTATCGCAACCGATATTTTAACGGATGTGAAAGATAGCCCTCTCTTTGTCTACTCTGACCTTGATTTGAACTACGATTCAGCAACGATGAAGATTCAAATTGATAAAGATATGGCGGGCGCTTATGGGGTAACGATGCAAGATATCGGTGTCACCCTAAGCACCATGATGTCGGATGGTTACGTTAACCGTATTGACCTCAACGGTCGTTCTTATGAAGTGATCCCTCAGGTTGAGCGTAAGTTCCGCTTAAACCCAGAGTCAATGAATCATTACTACGTTCGAGCCAGCAATGGTGATGCTGTTCCTCTCGGTAGCTTGGTAACAATTGATGTGGTGGCAGAGCCTCGCTCTCTTCCTCACTTCAACCAGTTGAACTCAGCGACGGTCGGTGCGGTTCCTATGCCGGGCGCGGCGATGGGTGATGCGGTAAACTGGTTTGAAAACATTGCCCAAACCAAATTACCTGCAGGCTATAACCATGACTACATGGGTGAGTCGCGTCAGTTTGTAACAGAAGGCAGCGCACTGTATGTGACGTTCGGTTTAGCACTGGCGATCATCTTCTTGGTTCTGGCGATTCAATTTGAGTCGTTAAAAGATCCATTGGTTATCATGGTGTCGGTGCCACTCGCAATATGTGGTGCATTGATTGCGCTCGCTTGGGGCGCAGCGACGATGAACATCTACTCGCAAGTGGGGCTGATTACCTTGGTTGGTCTGATTACCAAGCACGGTATCTTGATCTGTGAGGTAGCAAAAGAAGAGCAGCTGCATAATAAATTATCACGCAAAGAGGCGGTTATGGAGGCGGCAAGGGTACGTCTACGTCCAATCCTAATGACAACAGCGGCGATGATTGCAGGCCTGATCCCATTGATGTACGCCACGGGTGCAGGTGCAGCTCAGCGCTTTAGTATCGGTATTGTTATCGTTGCTGGTCTGGCGATTGGTACGCTGTTTACGCTGTTTGTTCTGCCGGTTATTTATAGCTACTTAGCCGAAAAACATAAACCAATTCCAGTTTTCCTCGAAGATAAAGATCTCGAGAAGCTGGCCCGTGTTGATGAAGCAAAAGCGGCGCACAGAGAATTAGCTAACAATAAGTAATTTCCCTGTCGTATTAACAATAAAAAGGCTACTTCGGTGGCCTTTTTTTGTACGCCATAGGCGACATCTTTGATGTGATTAAATAGAATAGTGATAAATATTCAGGAGTTTTAATTGATATGTTTGATCCAAAAAAACTAGAGCAAATTGCTAAGCAGATCCACGATTCTATGCCTCAACCAGTAAAAGAGCTTGGTTCAGACGTAGACCAAAAAGTTCGCCAAGTTATCCAAGGCCAACTCAACAAGCTAGACGTTGTGAGCCGTGAAGAGTTTGATGTTCAAACACAAGTACTGCTTCGCACTCGCCAGAAGCTCACTGAAATGGAACAAAAACTGGCTGAACTAGAAGCAAAGCTTTCAGACAAATAGTCATTTTTTTCAATCAGTTCAAGTTCGAATAAAGGCTTACCTTCGGGTAAGCCTTTATTTTTTCCTCAATCTATCAAGCCTTCACCGGTAAAATAGTTGCAAGCATAAAAAAGCCCCGAACAAATGTTCAGGGCTATTTTTATTCAGTGATGAACTGGAAGATTAACCGCCAACAGCGATACGCTTCATGTCGCTCATGTAGCTACGTAGCTCTTCACCAATGTATTCTACAGGGTGGTTACGGATAGCTTCGTTTACTTCAATTAGCTTAGCGTTATCAACTTGGTTAGATGTCTCACCTAGACCACGGCCGATGACGTCCGTTGCTACTGAAGGCATGAACTTCTCACGTAGTAGCGGTGTTGCTACGTTAGCGAATAGGTAGTTACCGTACTCAGCAGTATCAGAGATTACAACGTTCATTTCGTAAAGACGCTTACGAGCAACTGTGTTTGCGATTAGTGGAAGCTCATGTAGAGATTCGTAGTAAGCAGACTCATCAATGATACCTGATGCCGTCATAGCTTCGAATGCTAGCTCAACACCGGCACGAACCATAGCAACCATTAGGATACCGTTGTCGAAGTACTCTTGCTCTGAGATTTCTACGTCAGAAGCTGGGTAGTTTTCGAATGCAGTTTCGCCTGTCTCTTCACGCCAGCCTAGTAGGTTCACGTCATCGTTCGCCCAGTCAGCCATCATTGTGCTAGAGAAGTGACCAGAGATGATGTCATCCATGTGCTTGTTGTAAAGCGGACGCATTAGGTCTTTAAGCTCTTCAGAAAGCTCAAACGCTTTAACTTTAGCCGGGTTAGATAGGCGATCCATCATGTGAGTTACGCCACCAAACTTAAGTGCTTCAGTAATCGTTTCCCAACCGTATTGTAGAAGCTTGCCTGCGTAGCCAGGTTCGATGCCATCAGCAATCATCTTCTCGTAAGATACGATAGAACCCGCTTGTAGCATGCCACAAAGGATAGTTTGCTCACCCATCAGGTCAGATTTAACTTCTGCTACGAAAGAAGACTCTAGGCAACCTGCACGGTGACCACCAGTACCTGCAGCCCAAGCTTTAGCGATATCCCAACCTTCGCCTTTAGGGTCGTTTTCTGGGTGAACAGCGATAAGTGTTGGTACACCGAAGCCACGTTTGTACTCTTCGCGAACTTCAGAGCCTGGACACTTAGGTGCAACCATTACTACAGTAAGGTCAGCACGTAATTGCATGCCTTCTTCCACAACGTTGAAGCCGTGAGAGTAACCAAGAGCAGCGCCTTGCTTCATTAGAGGCATTACTGTTTCAACAACGTTCGTGTGTTGCTTATCAGGAGTAAGGTTGATTACTAGGTCTGCTTGAGGGATTAGCGTTTCGTAGCTACCCACAACAAAGCCGTTTTCATCAGCATTTTTGAATGATTGACGCTTTTCATCAATTGCCGCTTGGCGTAGAGCGTAAGATACGTCTAGACCAGAATCACGCATATTTAGACCTTGGTTTAGGCCTTGAGCACCACAACCAACAATTACGATTTTCTTACCTTCAAGGTATTCAGCTTCTGTCGCGAATTCTTCACGATCCATAAAGCGGCAACGACCTAATTGGTCTAGTTGTTCACGAAGGTTTAATGTATTGAAATAGTTAGCCATTCTAGGGCACTCCTTTAAAAATAAGTCCGTAAGGTCGATATCTCTCTATCGAATGACTTCATACTAAAACAGACACTCCGTTGCTGAAAGTGATATATTCACAATTAGTTATTGCAATAAATGCAACATGGAAACGATCGCAGAACATGAACATAAAATCTCTACAATTATTTATACATTTATGCGACAGCAAGAGTTTCAGCAAAACCGCTGCTGCTATGCACGTCAGTCCTTCAGCGCTGAGCCGTCAGATACAAAAGCTTGAAGAGGAAACAGGACAAGAACTGCTAATCAGAGACAACCGCAGTGTTGATCTTACCCCAGCAGGAAAACACCTATTGCCTGTAGCATTGAGCATCGTGGGAGAGTGGCAGCAATATAACCTTCACCTGAAGGGCGGAGAGCAAGAACTTAAAGGTGAGATCCGTATATTTTGTTCAGTAACGGCTAGCTACAGTCACCTACCTGAACTCATAACCGAATTTAGGGCTATTCATCCGTATATTGAATTTAAGCTCTCTACTGGTGATCCAGCTCAATCCATCGACAAGATCTTAAACGATGAAGCGGATATCGCGATTTCAGCAAAGCCAGACATCCTTCCTTCAAGGTTAGAATTCGAAACCATCAGCGATATTCCACTGTCAGTCATCATTCCATCTGGTGTGAGTAGCTTTAGCCAACAACTGCAATCCGATAAGCCAAACTGGAATGAAGTGCCCTTTATCATCCCAGAAGCAGGAACAGCGCGTGAACGAGCCAATGCATGGTTTAAAAAGATGAAGATAAAACCCAACATATACGCGCAAGTTTCTGGCCATGAGGCGATTGTAAGTATGGTGGCACTAGGATGTGGAGTTGGCATCGCACCTGATGTGGTCATAAACAACAGTCCAGTAAGAGATAAAGTTAGCCGCTTAAAGATAGAACCTATCAAGCCATTTGAGTTAGGCGTATGTTGTAAGCGAGCACAGCTAGATAACCCTCTAATTCGAGCGTTCTGGCAAGTTGCAGAAGGGAAATATTTAGCGGACTAGTCGTCATTGTTTTAAATACAAAAAAGGGAAGAGCACGTCAGTGCCCTTCCCCTTTTATTTATGTATATCGCAGATAAGAAAAAAGCCCGCTGATTTCTCAGCGGGCTTTCTAATGGTGGTGGAGGGATAGGGATTTGAACCCTAGAACCGCTATTAACGGTTGCCGGTTTTCAAGACCGGTGCTTTCGACCACTCAGCCATCCCTCCAACAAATTGTCATCAACAGATTAGTACACTGTAGATGTTGTTACATGTATACACAGGTAACGATATTTAAAGCCTGGCGATGTC